>JAKALX010000478.1 GCA_021823905.1 Chloroflexota bacterium
CCCTGAAGGCGACGCCGGAGCCCGTGAAGGAATGCATCCTCCGCAACATGTCGCAGCGGGCGGCGACGATGATGCGGGAGGACATGGAAGCGACCGGGCCGGTGCGGCTCCGGCAGGTCGAGGAGGCGCAGCAGCGGATCGTCGAGGTCATCCGGCGGCTGGACGAGGCCGAAGAGATTGTGATAGCGCGTGGTGGCGACGATGAGCTCGTTGGCTAGACCGGGAAGGGTCATCCGCGCCGCGCCGCGGGACGAGGACGACGAGGGCGTCTTCATCCTGGGCGAGCCGGCGCAGCGGGCCTTCCCGTCGCCGGGGGTATTGACGACGGCGGGCGAAGTGGTGGCAGCGAGCCAGCTTCACGCCGAGCGGATCGTGGTGGAAGCTCACGAGCAGGCGGCAGCGATCGTCGCGGCGGCGGCGGAATCGGCTGAATCAGTGCGCCAGGCAGCGTACGACGCTGGCTACGAGGCGGGGCGCCAGCAGGGGGCAAGCGAAGTCGCCGAGTACGTCGATGTTGCGCGGCGTGCTGCGAACGAAGGAAAGACGGTACGCGACGCGCTCGCCGGCCAGGCCGCCAGCGTCGTTGGGCGCGCGGTGGCGCTGGCGCTGCGGCGAATCACGGCGGAGTACTACGAAGCCGACCCATCGCGAACGGCGGCGGTTGTGGCTGAGGCGCTGCGAGCCGCATCGGGCCAGGAGATCCTTTCGATCCGGGTCAACGCCGGGCTGGTTGAGGCGATCACCTCGGCCCTTTCGGACGTCGCTTCGTACGTGCGGCCCGACAACGGAGTCGCGATCGGGGGCTGCGTGATCGACCTGCGTAACGGCACGATCGACGCGTCACTCGACGCGCGCCTGGACCTGATGACGATCGCGCTGCGAGACGCCGGCGGGGAGGCTTCGCTGTGAGCGCGGGGCCGTTCGCGGCCGTGTTGGAGGCGGCGGCGAGCGCCGAAGTGCTGCGGCGGACGGGCACCGTGGTACGCGCTTCGGGCGAGATTGCCGTGGCGCACGGCATCAACCTCCGGCCGCACGAGCTCGCGTTCATCGAGGATCCGGCCGGACGAACGCTGGCGGCGGAATCCGCCGGATCGAGCGAGGGCCGGGCGACGCTGGCGATGCTGGAGCGTGGCGCAATCGCCCACGGCGCTCGCGTCGTGGCCTCCGGCCGCCTGGCGCAGACACCCGTGGGGCGCAACCTGCTCGGCCGTGTGCTCGACGGGCTCGGACGGCCAATGGACGGTGGACCCGAGCTGCATGGCGTACGGCGGGCGCCGATCTTCGCGGAGCCGCCGCATCCGCTCAACCGCGCGCCAATCACGCGGACGTTGCCCTCGGGAGTGCGGGCGATCGACGGTTTCCTGACGCTCGGGCGGGGACAACGGGTGGGCATCTTCGCCGGCTCGGGTGTCGGCAAGAGCACGCTGCTCGGAATGCTGGCCCGCGGAACGGCGGCCGACATCACGGTGATCGCGCTGATTGGCGAGCGCGGACGCGAAGTGCGCGATTTCATCGAGCATGACCTGGGGTTGGAAGCGCTGCGAAACTGCGTGGTGGTCGCCTCGACCGGGGACAACCCGGCAGCGATGCGCCTTTGCGCCGCGAACACGGCAACGGCGATCGCCGAGGCGTTCCGCGACGACGGCAACGACGTGCTCCTCCTGTTCGACAGCCTGACGCGGGTGGCGATGGCGCAGCGCGAAGTCGGCCTCTCGGCAGGTGAGCCGCCCACAACAAAGGGGTATCCGCCCTCGGTCTTCAGCCTCCTGCCGCACTTGATGGAGCGCGCCGGCCCGGCGGAGCACGGAAGCATCACGGCGATCTACACCATCCTTGTCGACGGCGAAGACATGGACGAGCCGATCGCGGACATCTCGCGGGCGACACTCGACGGGCACGTGGTCCTCAAGCGGTCGCTGGCGAGCGCGGGGCACTATCCGCCGATCGACGTGCTGACCAGCGTTTCGCGGCTCATGTCGCGCGTAGCCTCGCCGGAGCACCAGGCCGCGGCGGAGCAGCTGCGTGAGGTGATGGCGGCATACGCCGACGCGCGCGACCTGATCAGCATCGGCGCGTATGCGAGCGGCGCGGACCCGATGATCGACCGCGCGATCGCGCTGGTGCCGCGAATCAACGCGTTCTTGCGGCAGCCGCCGGAGGAAGTGACGGGCTTCGGCGAAGCGGAGAGCCGGTTGGAGTCGATTGAGACGGGTGACCTGGAGATCGAAGAAGGAGAGCTGATGGATGAGCCTGACACCGCAGCGTTTGCGGAGACTGGTGCGCTATCGTGAGCGGCTCGAACGGCTCCAGGAGCTGGAGCTGGCGGGGGCCCAGCGGCTCTACCAGGCCCGCCTCCAGGCGCTGGAGTCGGCCCAGGACGAGCGCGAGCGCGCGCTCGACGCCGGGATCGCGGCCGGCGGTCCAGTCAACACCGCCGACCTGCTTGCCCGCGTCGACTACCTTCGCCGGGCCGATCGCGAAATCGGCGCGCGGCGGGCGGCGCTCGCACACTCGGCCGACGACGTGGCCGAGGAACGAACGGCGCTCATGGAACGGCGGCGAGACCGAAAGGCGATGGAGACTCTCCTTGACCGGCGCCTGGAGGACGACCGTGCCCAGGCACGCCGCAAGGAGAGGGGGCGCCTCGACGAGGTGGCCGTCACCCGCTGGAAGGGGCCACCGGCCCCGGGAAGGAGCGCCTGAATGAACCCGATCGGCGACCGGGAACTGGGGACGATCGCGTCGTGGCTGAACGGCCTCTCGCGGCGCCAGGACGCGATCAGCAACAACATCGCGAACATCGACACGCCCGGGTACAAGCGCCAGGAGGTGGCCTTCGAAACGGCGCTCCAACGCCAGATCGGGACCGGGACGCAAGCGCTGGCGACGACCGACCCGCGGCACATCACGGCCGGCGCGAGGATGCGCGACGCCCTTGGCATCGACCCGGCGCAAGGGCTGACATCATCGCGGTTGGACGGGAACAACGTCGACATCGACCAGGAAATGATCAGCCTTTCAGACACGCAGATGCGTTACCAGGCGGCTTCGACCGCGCTGACGCAGAAGCTCAGCATCCTGCGCGACGTGATC
>JAKALX010000479.1 GCA_021823905.1 Chloroflexota bacterium
GGGCTGGCTGCGCGACCAGGACCAGGGCCAGCCGTGGACATCCACGCTGCCAACGCTCCAGTTGCTCTGCCAGTTCGGGGTGGATCCGGGCGACGCTCGGGTGCGCCAGGCGGTAGCGATGGTCAGCGAGCATTGCCGGTGGGAGCACGCAGGGCAGCCGTTCTTCAGCGGCGAAGTCGAGCCGTGCATCAATGGCAGGACGGTCATGTTGGGCGCCTATTTCGACCAGGATGTCGACGGCATCGTCGCCCGTTTACTGAGTGAGCAACTCCCGGACGGCGGGTGGAACTGCGAGGCAGAGAACGGTTCCGTGCGCTCCTCGTTCGCGACCACGATCAATGTCCTCGAAGGGCTGCTAGCGTACGAGCGAGCGACCGGTGGCACGGCGGAGTCGATTGCGGCTCGACGCCAGGGTGAGGAGTATCTTCTCGAACGACGACTGTTCCGGCGCAAGAGCACCGGCCAAGTCGTCGATCCGGCCTGGCTACAATTCGCGTTTCCGAATCGCTGGCACTACGACGTGCTACGTGGCCTCGAATATTTTCGCTCGGCCGGTGATCCGCCGGACCCGCGAGTGGACGAAGCCATCCAGGTGCTCCGATCCCGCCAGCAGGCTGATGGCAGGTGGCTGCTGGAGAACACGCATCCCGGCAAGGTTCACTTCGCACTCGAGGATGGCGACGGTTGGCCAAGCCGGTGGAACACGCTGCGGGCGCTGCGTGTTCTCAAATGGTACGAGCGGCGCACCAATTGAGTTGAGCTGCGCTCCGGCTTCGCGCCTGCGAGATCGCCGCGTAGTCGAACCAATCCTTCCGCGTGATCCCGCGCGAGCTGTTCGATGAGTCCGCCACGGCTGTCGTTGAGGACGAGAATCCTGTTAGCGCGCCACGTCCGCTGCGCCAGGTTCCGCCAGCCAACCCGATGATTCGGTCTCCAGAATCCGCCTGACGTCGTCGAACGTCTCGAAGGGATAGACCCGGTCGCGTATTTCGCTGAGCCGCTCGAGTAGAGTGCTCCGCGCGAAGACCACATTGGCGAGCTTTGCCGCCTCGACGTCGCTCGACCCGTCGCCCACATAGGCGACGAAGTCGCCCGCCCCCTTGAGCGCGGCCGCGTAAGAGAGCTTGAACCCGTCTTGCACCTCGACCCCCCGCGGGCTGTAATAGGTCACCCGCCAGCGATACTCGCGCCGCGTTCGCCCGGCGTGCCGTGTGACGCGATCGACGCCGAGCCCGTCGAGCACTTCGTCCACGTAGAAGTCGAAGCCGTTGCTCACGACCATCGCGAGCCAGCCGTTCCAGTGAACCCAGTCCAGCAGCTCCAGAAACCCGGGCCGTACCCGCGCCACCTGGCGCACGTATGCCATCATTTCGTCCCGCGAGGCCTCAACGAGGTCGAGCGCGGCCGCGTTGAACTGCTCGACGGACAGCTTCCCGTCGTGGTAGGCCGCTTCGGCGTCCTTCCAGCCCGGCGCCGCGAAGCCCTCGAAAAGCTGCCGCGCCGTGTTGTCGAGCACGATCGTGTCGTCGAAGTCGAGGCAGAGGACGTTCGCCATGGGCCGAGGATAGCAGCCGGTGGTCGCGTCAGCCGCTCTGTGGCGTGAGACTTGCCGCATGGAGATCGACCGCGCCCAATATCTCGTCTCCAACGCCGGACACGACGCGCTTGCCGATGTCCCGCCAGAGTACGCGCGGCTGGATCCGAACCAGCTCGCGACGGCGCTCCGCCGCGACCACCCGGCCCGTGACGCGGCCGCCCTGGCGGAACAGGTCGTGCTGCGCGAAAAAGCCCGTGCGCGCTACGGCGAAGACTCCGGCTTCCTCTTCACAGCCGACGGCCTGGAGATGATGACCCACCCGGTGGTCGCGCGACGACGCGCCGCACGGCTTGCCACACTCGGGCTCCCCGTCGCCGACCTGACCTGCGGACTGGGCGGCGACCTGAGCGCCGTGGTGGCGACAGGAACCCGTTCGTTCGGCCTGGAGCGCGACGCGGCGACGGCGCTCCTGGCTCGCGCCAACAGTCCCGGCGCAGCCGTCCTCCGCGGCGAGGCAAAGTGGCCGCCGCTCGAACTCAGCCAGTTCGCGGTCATCGTTGACCCGTCGCGCCGCGCCGCCGCCGGCCGCCGGTTCGATCCGGCCGCCTTCTCTCCGTCCTGGGATGTTGCCCTCGAACTCCTCGCCAGCGCTCGTGCGGGAGTCCTCAAGGCGCCGCCGGGCATCGGCCACGCGCATCTCCCTCCCACGTCCGAGGTCGAGTTCGTCCAGCTCGGCCGCTCGATGCGCGAGGCGGCGGTCTGGCTCGGCGAGCGAACGTCGCCCGGCCTCAGGCGTGCCGTGCTCCTCCCGTCCGGCGCCGAAATTCTCTCGACTGACCCGGAAGCTCCCGCCGAAACCGCTCAGCCCGGCCCGTTCCTCTTCGATCCCGAATCCTGCGTGACGCTGGCCGGCCTGGTACGCCATCTCGCCGCGCGGCTCGACGGCCGCCTGATGGACCCGCAAGTCGCATACCTCACCGCCGACGAGCCGACGTTCGATCCCCTGTGCGCCACCTTCGAAGTGTTGGACCGACTGCCGTTCTCGATTTCACGTCTCAAGGCGCGCCTCCGCGACAGCGAGTGGAAACCAGACGAAATCCGCCGCCGCGCCTTCCCCATCGAACCGGACGAGCTTCGCCGCCTGCTTGGACGCCTGGAAGGCAATCCCGTGACGCTCCTGCTGACTACGATTGCGGGCGCCCGGACGGTCTTCGTCGCACGCCGCCTGTTCCCTGCCTGAACAATGATCTGCTCAGGCCTCTAGACAATAATCGCTGACTGTTGCTAATGTCGCTAACTGTCTACGCCGCTAAGCAGTATGGCCGCGTCGCTCCGGAGGCCCAATGGTCACCATCACCCCGTTCGACAACTACCTGGACCTGGTAGAGGCGGCACGCGAGCTCGCCATTCACCCCCAAAGCCTTCGCCGGTTGATCAAGCAGAAAAAGATCCCGGCAACGCTCTTCGCGGGCAAGTACCTCATCGAGCGCGACAAGCTCGAGATGTTCAAGAGCAACTACGACCCCCGCCCCGGCCGAGATCG
>JAKALX010000051.1 GCA_021823905.1 Chloroflexota bacterium
TCGCGCTTGCCGTCCGCGTCGAAGCCCCAATCTACGCGGAAGACGCCGTCCTCGACCGTGCGGGCGTGGTCCTCGATGAGGAGGGTCAGCCACAGGAAGCGGGCGGCCCCCCCATGACCCCCCGGCCGGCCGACGAAAGCGAGCTCGAGAAGCTCGGCGCGTTCAAGGATTTCATCGAAGGCCTCGATCTCGACTTCTTCGACGAGGGCAAAAAGTAGGGACGGCTGCGCCCCGCGTATTCGGTTGCGCCTTGCTTCACAATCCGCCTATGATGCTCGGGGTCTGGAGTCCGGCACGCCCGGGGAGGCGTCTGTGGGCAGCTGGGTAGCACCGACTGCCTATTTGCTTGGTGCTGGGTGGTTCTTCGCGACCAGCATCATCCTTGGTGTCCTCCTTGGCCGCTGGGCCGACGGAGCAACCGGTCTCGAGCCCGTATTCACACTGACAGGGATAGTCGTCGGACTTGCCGTCGCGCTCGTCGGCGGCATCCGGATGCTGATGCCGTTCATGAGCCGAATCTCAAACGGTCCGTCGGAGAAGAGCTGATTTGAAGCGCGTCTACATCGCCGTCGCCGTCGTCGCGGTCCTGGCGTGGATCGCGATTGGCCTGCTGGTCGCGAAGGGCCCGCAGCCCGAGATCGTCGTTCCCGCCGAGAGCCTTTTCAAGGTCGGCCCCCTTCACGTCACGAACACGCTCCTCACCGCCTGGTGCGTGATGCTCTTCCTGGCGATCTTCACCTTCCTCGGCACCCGCTCGCTGAAGCTGCTCCCCTCGGGGTTCCAGAACTTCATCGAGGGCGTCGTCAGCTTCCTCCTCGACCAGGTCACGGACATCGCCGGCGAGCGCAACGGCCGCCGCTTCTTCATGGTCGTCGGGACCTTCTTCCTCTTCATCATCGTCAGCAACTGGGGCGGCCTCCTCCCGTTCTTCAACGCAATCGGTAAGACCGAGGACGTCGGTCACGAGATCTTCGCCCAGCTCGCCAGCGACAACCCCCACAAACTCGTCCTCACGAAGGACGGGACCTACGACGACGGCCACAAGTTCGCGGGCGCGAAGACGGACAAGTCCGGCGGAGTCGTCCTGACCAAGAGCGGCGCGAAGGCGATCGACTTCGAGGTACGCAAGGGCGACACGCCGGCCGAGGCTCTCGACCGCTACGTCGTCTTCCTGGCTGAGAACTTCGCTGGATTCAAACCGGCGCATTCGCTGGAGGAGCCCGGCCCCGCCGATCCCGCGGACGTCAAGGCCGCGTTCACGCTGCTTGGGACCGTCGATGCGCCGGGAACCGCCGCGAAGGCGCCGCGGCTGACCACCGAGGCTCCGAGCGAAGCCGGCGAGCACGCCCTCAAGAGCGCTGCCCTCGGCCAGTCATTCGGCGGCGTTAGCTTCGCGGAGAGCCAGAAGCTCACCCTGATCGTGCCGTTCTTCCGCGGCGTTTACAGCGACGTGAACAACACGCTGGCGCTCGGCATCTGCTCGTTCATCATCGTCGAGTTCTGGGGCTTCCAGACGCTCGGCTTTGGCTACCTCAAGAAGTTCCTCAATTTCAGCAGCCCGATCAACGCCTTCGTCGGCCTCCTGGAGCTGCTTTCCGAGTTCATCCGCATCATTAGCTTCGCCTTCCGGTTGTTCGGAAACATCTTCGCGGGCGAAGTCCTGGTGCTGATGCTCACCTTCCTGATGCCGTTCCTGTTCGTGGACATCATCTACGGGCTGGAGCTGTTCGTCGGGTTCATCCAGGCCGCTGTCTTCGCCCTGCTGACGCTCGTCTTCGCTGTGATGGCGGTTGAGCACCACGGCGAGGAAGAGCACCACGGGGACGAGGCGTCAGCCGAAGCCCACCATCCCTCAGGAACTGCACAGGCGCACTAGAGCCTGTTCACAGTCAACCCCAACTCGCGCCATGGACGGGGCGCCCCGGAGGATCATTCGAGGTCATGCACGTTTTCCTTAGCCTTATCAGTTCCCTGCCGTTCCTGGACGCCTTCAACGACCCGAAGGTCGGCAAAGCCATCGGCGCAGGCCTGGCCATGGGCGTCGGCGCCATCGGCCCGGCTCTCGCCATCGGCATGCTCGTTGGCAAGGCCATGGAGGCCCTGGGCCGCAACCCCGAGGCGCGCGCCTCGATCCAGACGAACATGATCCTTGGCGTCGCCTTCGCCGAAGCCATCGGCATCTACGCCCTGCTGACCGCCATCATCATCGCCTTCGTCGTCTAATTTCGGGCGCCGCCGCTCGAAGCCAGCTGAGGTTTCCGCATGGACAAGGCAGTCGAAGCGCTCGGGATCAACCTCCCGCAGCTCATCGCCCAGGTCGCGAACTTCTTCGTGTTGCTCGTGATCCTTCGGTTCACGCTCTACAAGCCCATCCTCAAGATGCTTGACGAGCGGCGCCAGAAGATCGCCGAGGGCCTCAACGCGGCCGAGACTGCCCGCGCGGAGGCCTCCCAGGCCCAGGCCAATATCCAGGCCCAGCTCGACGCCGCCCGCAAGGACGGCCAGGACATCGTGGCCAACGCCCAGACGATCGCCCAGCGCATCCAGACCGAGGCGCGGGAGCAGTCGGCTCGCGACCGCGAGGCCGCGCTCGAGCGGGCTCGCAGCGAGATCCAGATGGAACGCGATCGCGCGATCGCCGATCTGCGCGGCCAGTTCGCCGACATCACCGTCACCGCCGCCGAGCGGGTCATCCGCCAGTCGCTCGACCGCCAGGCTCACCAGCGCATCATCGACGAGACGCTGGCCGAGTCGTCGTTCAACGGGAACTAACCGATGGCAGACGTCCAGGCCGCCAAGCGCTATGCCCAGGCCGCGTTCCAGATCGCCCGCGATCAGGGGACGATTCCTGCCTGGCGTTCCGAGCTCGGCGACGTCGCGTCCGTGCTCGTGGACTCGCAGGCGGCGCCCGTCCTCGCCGACGGCCGCATTCCCGTCGACCAGCGGCTCGCGATGGTCGATCGCGCGCTCGACATCTCACCGTTGGCGCGAAACCTGGCGAAACTCCTCGTGCAGAAGGGCCGCTCCCAGGAGGCGCGGGCCGTTTCCGAAGCGTTCAATCGCATGGCCGACGACGCCGAGGGTATCGCCCACGCTCGCGTGACGACCGCTGTCGAGCTGACCGCCGATCAGATCGCCGCGATCGAGCGCCAGGTCGGGGCGAGTCTCGGCAAACGCGTGAGCGCGGTTGGCGTCGTCGATCCAGCCATCGTCGGTGGCGCCGTCGTCCAGGTGGGCGATCGCCTTGTCGACGGCAGCGTGCGCACGCGGCTCCAGCGGCTGCGGCGCGAACTCGAAGGCGTGCGCTGAGAAGCGCCACGCCACGCACACTCCAGAAAGAGGAAGTCCGGAATGGCAGTACGCGCTGAAGAGATTGCCTCGATCCTGCGCGAGCAGATCGAGGGGTTCGGCACGAACGTCGTGGCGACCAACGTCGGCACGGTGATCGAGGCCGGCGACGGCGTGGCCCGCATCCACGGGCTCTCCGGCGCCATGTATTCCGAGCTGCTCGAGTTCTCCAACGGGAGCATGGGCATCGCCCTCAACCTCGAGGAGGAGTCGGTCAGCGCTGTTGTCCTTGGCCGTTCAGAAGACATCAAGGAGGGCGACGAGGTTCGCTCCACCGGCCGCGTCATCCAGGTTCCAGTGGGCGACGCCATCGTCGGCCGCGTGGTCGATCCGCTCGGCAACCCGATTGACGGCAAGGGGCCGATCAACACGACCCGCACCCGCCCGCTCGAGCGCATCGCTCCCGGCGTCACGCTTCGCAAGAGCGTGAACCAGCCCGTGCAGACCGGCATCAAGTCGATCGACGCCATGTTCCCGATCGGCCGCGGGCAGCGCGAGCTCATCATCGGCGACCGCTCGACCGGCAAGACCGCCATCGCCATCGACACGATCATCAACCAGAAGGGCGGCGACCTCGTCTGCATCTACGTCGCCATCGGCCAGAAGGCGGGCAAGGTCGCGCAGATCGTCGGCACGCTCGAAGAGGCCGGCGCGATGGAACATACGATCATCGTCGCCGCCAACGCCTCCGACTCGGCCGCGCTGCAGTACCTCGCCCCGTACGCCGGCTGCGCGATCGGTGAAGAGATCATGGAAGCCGGCCGCGACGCGCTCATTGTCTACGACGACCTGAGCAAGCACGCCTGGGCCTACCGCGAGATCTCGCTCTTGCTCCGCCGTCCTCCCGGGCGCGAGGCCTACCCGGGCGACGTCTTCTACCTGCACAGCCGCCTGCTCGAACGGGCGGCCCGGCTCGAAGCCGGCGGCTCGCTCAGCGCGCTGCCGATCATCGAGACGCAGGCGAACGACGTCTCGGCCTACATCCCCACCAACGTCATCTCCATCACCGACGGCCAGATCTACCTGGAAGCCGACCTCTTCAACGCCGGCATCCGGCCCGCTATCAACACCGGCCTCTCGGTCAGCCGTGTCGGATCCTCAGCCCAGACGAAGGCGATGAAGTCGGTCTCTGGCAGGCTGAAGGGCGAGATGTCGCAGTTCCGCGAGCTCCAGGCGTTTGCCCAGTTCGGCACGAGCGACCTCGACGCCGCGACCCGCCGCCAGCTCGAGCGCGGCCAGCGCGCGACCGAGATCCTCAAGCAGCCGCAGTTCCGTCCGCTCAGCATGGCCGAGGAAACGGTTGTGATGTTCGCCCTCGCGAACGGCCTCCTCGACGACGTTCCCGTCGGCAAGATCCAGGCCTTCGAAGCGGGCATCCGCGCGTTCATGGCCAGCAACCACCCGGAGATCCTCAACGCCGTCACCGAGCAGCGCGAGCTCAACCCCGAGCTCACGAAGCAACTGACCGACGCCATCTCCACGTTCAAGACCACCGTCCCCTTCTAGGACGTAGCTCCGCGTCCCGGCCGGCGCACAGGCGGGCCGGGACGCACCATCCTTCGCGGCGCGCCCGCGCCGCACCTCCACCACTGCCGCCGGGATAGAGCCAATGCCGACGATCCGCCAGCTCAAGCGCCGCATCGGGAGCGTCAAGAACACCGCGAAGATCACGAACGCGCTCCAACTGGTGGCCGCGTCGAAGATGCGTCGCGCCCAGGATCGCGCCGCCCAGTCCCGCCCCTACGCCGAGAAGCTGCGCGTTGTGCTGGCCGGCCTGGCCACGCATGGCGAGGGCGACCCGGAAGCCACACATCCGCTCCTCGTCTCCCGTCCCGTGAAGAACGTCGCCGTGCTCCATATCACGCCCGACCGAGGCCTCTGCGGCGGCCTGAACTCGAACGTCAACCGCAGCGCGGGCACCTTCGTCGCCATGCAGCACGAGCCCGTCTCCGTGATCGCCGTCGGGAAGAAGGGCCGCGACTTCTTCGTCCGCGCCCACCAGCACCTGATCGCCGAATTTACCGAGCTCGGCGACTACCCGACCCAGAACGAGACCATGGGCGTCTCGCGGATCGTGATCGACGACTATATGAACGGAACGATCGACCGCGTCTACGTCAGCTTCCCGGACTTCGTCTCCACCGCGGTTCAGCGCCCGACCATCCGCCAGCTCCTGCCGATCGAGCCGCCTCAAATGGACAGCGCCGACGCTGCCAGCGCGTACCGCCAGGATTACATCTTCGAACCCTCGCCCGAGGTTGTGCTCGAACGCCTCCTGCCACGCTACATTGAGATGCAGATCTACGAAGCCGTGCTGCAAACGGCCGCGAGCTTCCAGTCGGCTCAGATGGTCGCCATGAAGAACGCCACCGACAACGCCCAGGACATCACGCGCGAGCTGACGCTCACCTACAACAAGGCCCGCCAGGAGCAGATCACCAAGGAACTGCTCGACATCGTCGGCGGCGCCGCGGCACTGGAGGACTGAGCTGGCTCGTTTCGCAGCGGTCATTTTCGACATGGACGGCGTCCTCGTGGACGGCGAGCCGCTGCATTTCGCGACCGTGAACCAGCTTCTTGGCGAAGAGGGCCACGCGATCTCCCTCGAAGCGTACAAGCCGTACATGGGCACCAAGACCGGCTGGAGCGACATGCTTCGCGACTTCCGCCTGCCGCGGCCCGAGAAGCACTACAGCGACCGCTACAAGGAGCTCGTGCTCGGACGCTACCGTGAGCAGGCCGAGCCGCTCCCCGGTGCCGTCGATCTCGTCACCAGCCTTCGCCGGGCCGGTGTGCCGCTCGCGGTCGCCTCGTCGTCCATTCTTCCCTGGGTCGAAGCCTGCCTCGACCGCATCGGCCTGCTCGGGCAGTTTGACTGGATCATCTCCGGGAGTGACGTCACCGAGGGCAAGCCTTCTCCGGAGATCTACCTCCTCGCCGCCCGGCGCCTGGGCGCGGATCCGGCCCGCTGCCTCGCCTTTGAAGACGCCCCGGCAGGGATCGAGTCAGCGAAGGCGGCGGGCATGGAGTGCTGGGCTGTCCGCACCGAGTACACGCGCGAGCTCGTTCTTCCCGGTCCGCACCGCGAGTTCGATTCCCTCGAGCAGGTGTCCGCCGACGACATCGTGAAGGCGGTAGCGGCGTGAACGCGGAACGAATCGGCAATCGGCAATCGTCCATCAACGGTTCCTTGGGGGTGGAAGCATGACTGATCTCGTCCTGCGCTCCGATACCAACGGCGTCGCCACGCTGACGCTGAACCGCCCCGAGACGCTGAATGCGCTCAGCCCTTCGCTCTTCGTCGAGCTGCGCGCGCACCTGGATGCGATCGCCGCCGACCCCGAGACCGTTGGTTGCGTCGTGCTCCGCGGCGCCGGCCGCTCCTTCTCGGCCGGCAATGACATCAAGGCGATCCAGTCGGGCGATCGCGCCCCGTCGGCGACGTTCCAGGCGGAGACCCTCGACCTGATCGAGGCGCTTCCGCAGCCGGTCATCGCCCAGGTGCACGGCCACTGCTACACCGGCGCGCTCGAACTCGTGCTCGCCTGCGATCTCGCCGTCGCCGGCGAGTCCGCGCGTTTCGCCGACACCCATGGCCGCTGGGGCATGACCCCGACCTGGGGCATGAGCCAGCGCCTCCCGCGCCGCATCGGCCCGCTCCGCGCGAAGCAGATGATGTTCACCGGCCAGCCTCTGAGCGGCGCTGAGGCTGCTGCGATCGGCCTCGTCAACCAGTGCCTGCCCGACGCGGAGCTCGACGACGCCGTCCAGGCCCTCGCCGCGGCGATCGTCACCAATTCGTGGCATACCCTGCGGGCCGACAAGCGGCTGGTGAACGAAGGCCAACGCTACACGCTCGCCGAGGGCCTCGCCTTCGAACGCAGAACCAGCCCGGGCGCCAGCCCGGACATGGCCGAACGGCTCGCTGCCTTCGGCGCCAGGAATTCTCAATGATGAACCCGCTGGAGGTCTCCTAATGGTCGCTACCGCCACTGTCGAAGGGCGAGTTGTCCAGGTTATTGGCACGGTGCTCGACATCGAATTCCCGCCCGGCCACCTGCCGGAGATCAACCACGCGGTGAACGTCATCCGCGAGGACGGTTCCATCCTGGTCACCGAGGTTCAGCAGCACCTTGGCAACAACTGGGTGCGCGTCCTCGCCATGGACTCGACCGACGGCCTCCGCCGCGACAGCAAGGCGATCGACACCGGCAACTCCATCTCGGTCCCCGTCGGCGAGGCGTCGCTTGGCCGCATGTTCAACGTCCTCGGGAACCCGATCGACAACCTGCCGGCGCCCGAGAACGCGCCCCGCTGGGGGATTCACCGCGAGCCGCCGAAGTTCGAGGAGCAGGAGACCACCCCGTCGGTCCTCGAGACCGGCATCAAGGTCATCGACCTGATCGCGCCGCTCGTTCGCGGCGGCAAGGTCGGCCTCTACGGCGGCGCGGGCGTCGGCAAGACCGTCGTCATCCAGGAGCTCATCTCGAACATCGCCCGCGAGCATGGCGGCTACTCCGTCTTCGCCGGCGTCGGCGAGCGCTCCCGCGAGGGCAACGACCTCTGGCACGAGATGAAGGACTCTGGCGTGCTCCCGAAGATGGCCATGGTCTTTGGCCAGATGAACGAGCCGCCCGGCGTTCGCCTCCGCGTCGCCCTGAGTGGCCTGACGATGGCCGAATACTTCCGCGACGAAGAGGGCCGCGACGTCCTCTTCTTTGTCGACAACATCTATCGCTACACGCTCGCCGGCATGGAAGTGTCGGCGCTTCTCGGCCGCATGCCGTCGGCCGTGGGCTACCAGCCCACGCTCGCCACGGAGATGGGCGACCTCGAGGAGCGCATCACCTCCACCAAGAAGGGTTCGATCACCTCGTTCCAGGCGATCTACGTGCCCGCCGACGACTACACGGACCCGGGCGTGGCGACCACGTTCGGCCACCTCGACGCCGTCGTTGCCCTCGAGCGGGCGCTCGCCGAGCAGGCGCTCTTCCCGGCGATGGACCCCCTCGCCTCGTTCTCGCGCGCTCTCGAACCGCGCATCGTCGGCCAGGAGCACTACGACGTTGCCCGCAACGTCCAGGGCGTGCTTCAGCGCTACAAGGATCTCCAGGACATCATCGCCATCCTCGGCATCGACGAGCTCTCCGACGACGACAAGCTGACCGTGGCCCGCGCGCGCAAGATCCAGCGCTTCCTCACCCAGCCGATGTTCGTCGCCGAGCAGTTCACTGGCACGCCCGGCGCCTACGTCGCGATTCGCGAGACGATTCGCGGCTTCAAGGAGATTCTGGACGGCCAGCACGACGGCCTCCCCGAGCAGGCGTTCTACATGGTCGGCAACATCGACCAGGCGGTCGAAAAGGGCCGCCAGCTGGCCGAGGGCTAAACCCGTGCCGCTCACCGTCGAGATCGTGACCGCGGAGCGCATCCTCCGCACCGAACAGGGCGTGGACGTGCTCGTCGCGCCCGGCAGCGAGGGGCAGCTGGCCATCCTGCCCCACCACGCGGCCCTGATGACGACGCTCGATTCCGGCGAGCTCCTGTTCCGCCGCGGTCAGGATGAGTCTACCTTCGCCGTCACCGGCGGCTTCATGGAAGTTCTCCACGATCGCGTGACGATCCTCGCCGACAAGGCCGAGGCCGCCGAGGAGATCGACATCGCCCGCGCCGAAGCCGCTCGCGCCCGCGCCGAGGAACGCCTCCGCCGCTACCGCGACCAGGCCGACCGCGACATCGACGCAGCCCGCGCCGCGGCCGCGCTCCAGCGCTCGTTGATCCGCCTTCGCGTCGCCACCCGCCGCCGCCGTGGCCCGGGCGCGCCAGGAGCGGCCGGCCGGCCGTAAACGCGATCCGCCCGGCAAGCTGGCTGGAACGCCGGGCACGGTTGGGGTTCAAGGCCATTGCCGGCCACGCCGCCGGCCGATATCCGCGTGTAACTCGTCACTCGGCACTCCTTCCCCTATCCTGAGGCCAAGGCATGAGCATTCGCGCGCGAGGTCCCCGGTATGTCGTCCAGGGCAGTGCACAACTGCGCGGCTCGGTTCGCATCTCCGGGGCAAAGAACGCCGCGCTCGCCATGATGTGCGCCGCGCTCCTCACCGACGAAGACGTCGTCCTCACCAACGTCCCTGAAATCACCGACGTCGAGAGCCTCGGGGAACTCCTGTCGAGCCTTGGCGCGACCGTCGAGCACCAGGGCCGCGGCCGCCTCAGGATTAACGCCGCCGGCGTGCACACGTACGAGGCGCCGACCGAGCTGATCACCGAGAACCGCGCCTCGTTCCAGGTGCTCGGACCGTTGCTCGCGCGCCATGGCTTTGCGTCGTCGGCGCCACCCGGCGGCGACGTGATCGGCCAGCGGCCGATCGACGTGCACCTCTCCGGCTTCGAAGCGATGGGCGCTCGTGTCAGCCGCGAGGGCGAGCGTTTTGTGGCGCGCGCTCCCGGCGGTCCGGGCAGCCTCCGTGGCGCCCGCGTCTTCATGGACTATCCGTCCGTCTCGGGCACCCAGAACGTGATGATGGCGGCCGTTCTCGCCCGTGAGCATTCGACGGTCGTCAACGCCGCGACCGAGCCCGAGGTCCAGGAGCTCGCCCACCTGCTCAACGCCATGGGCGCCCGGAT
Organism: Chloroflexota bacterium; assembly: GCA_021823905.1. GTDB lineage: Bacteria > Chloroflexota > Dehalococcoidia > Tepidiformales > Tepidiformaceae > JAKALX01. Next base: position 9,976 of record JAKALX010000051.1, read on the forward strand.
CGAGGGCATTGGCACGCAGATGCTCGAAATCGACGGGGTTACCTCGCTTCATGGCGCCACGGCTCGCGTGATGCCCGACCGCATCGAGGCCGGCACGTTCGCCATCGCCGCCGCGATGACCGGCGGCGAGGTCGACATCGAAGACGCGCCGCTGCCTGTGATGGACGGCCTCCTCGCGAAGCTGCGCGCGGCTGGGGCGGCCATCACGGACGGCGAAGGCTTCCTCCGAATCGAGCGCACGTCCGATCTGCGCGCCGTCAGCTTCCAGGCGCTCCCCTATCCCGGCCTCGCCACCGACCTCCATGCACCGATGGCGGCCCTCCTCACCCAGGCGAACGGCGTCTCCATCATCCACGAGCGGGTGTTCGACAACCGCATGCTCTACGTCAGCGAGCTCCGCAAAATGGGCGCCGAAATCGTCAGCACCGGCTCGTCCGCCATTGTCAGCGGCCCAACGATGCTCCACGGCGCCACCGTTCGTGCCCTGGATGTCCGTGCCGGCGCCGCCGTGCTGCTCGCTGCCCTCGTCGCCCAGGGAACGACGATTATCGACGAGATCTCCCACCTCGATCGCGGTTATGAGCACCTCGACGAGAAGCTTCGAGCGCTTGGCGCAGAAATCGAGCGAACCTGATGGCCTTTGAATTCCTCGCGCCAAAGAAGGCGGGCATCGACCTCGGCACCGCCAACATCCTCGTCTATGTGAAGGGCCAGGGCATCGTCGTCAACGAACCCTCGGTGGTGGCGCGACATAATCGTGATAACGCCATCGTTGCCGTTGGCGAAGAGGCGCGCGCCATGCAGGGCCGCACGCCGGGCTCAATCCAGGTGATTCGCCCCATGCGCGACGGCGTCATCGCGGACTACCTCACCACCGAGGCGATGCTTCGCTACTTCATCGGCATCATCACGGGGCGCTTCAACCTCATCCGGCCCGAAGTCATGGTAACCGTCCCGGCTGGGGTCACGAGCGTTGAGCAGCGGGCAGTGCGCGACGCCGCCGAGCAGGCGGGTGGCCGCAAGCCGGCGCATCTCATCCCCGAGCCGCTCGCGGCCGCCATCGGGGCGCGCATCCCCATCGGCACGGCGCGCGGCAACATGATCGTCAACATTGGCGGTGGCCGCACGGAAGCAGCCGTGATCTCGCTTTACGGGATGGTCGTGAGTGAATCCGTGCGCATGGCCGGCGACCGCATCGACGAAGCGATCATGGCCTACGTTCGCCGCCGCCACAATCTGATCATCGGGGAGAAGACCGCCGAGGAGATCAAGATGGCGATCGGCAGCGCTCTCCCTGTTGACGAGGGGCTCAGCACGCAGGTCCGTGGCCGGGATCAGCTGAGCGGTCTGCCCAAGACGATCACGCTGAACAGCCTTGAGATCGCCCAGGCGATCCAGGACTGCCTCGGCACGATCGTGACGACGGTCCGGGCCGTGCTCGAAAAGACGCCGCCCGAGCTCGCCGCGGATGTTATCGACCGGGGGATCGTGCTCACCGGCGGCGGCGCTCTCTTGCGGCACATGGACGAATTGCTCACGCAGGAGACCGGCGTTCCCTGCTACGTCGCCGACAGCCCGCTCGAATGCGTCGCCATCGGCGCCGGCATCGCGCTCGACCATCTCGAGGTCATCAAGCGCAGCCTCCCGACCGAGGAGGAGAACCTGGTCGGACTCTTCCCCCAGCCGGAGCGGTAACGGGCCCTGCTTCGCGCTCGGCTCAGGCCCGCTTGATGGAGAACGTGATGCCCGGTAGGCGGCTTCATCTCCCTTCACAGAACTCGCTGAGACCGGATCGCAGAGTCAGGAAACGGCGTAAGTCTTGCGGCCCGTTCGTGAGCGCGGCAAGAGGCCGGGCGAACTTCTTCCGCCCGGCCCCGGAGAGTCAGGATCACCCGTCTACGCCTTGGAGATCTTGACGCACGCCTCCTTGTGCAACGCCATGCCGGAGATGGGGTCGGCCTTTGTCGGCCGCAGCACGCCATCGGCTGTACCGCGACCCTTCGCATTGCGGCCGAGCGCCGTGTGTCCCCAGCCATGCTGGAGTCCGACGACCTCCGGGTGCATCCGGACCGTGGTCTTCAACGTGGCTTTCACCCTGCCGTGGGGCGACTCGACCCAAACGTCGTCGCCATCCTTGACCCCGAACCGGGCCGCGGTGTCCGGGTGGATAACCAGCGGTCCGGTAGGCTTGATCTCCAGCAGCCACGGGTTGTTCTGTGTGCGCGTGTGGGTGTGGCTCGCCTCCTTCCAGTTGATCAGGTAGAGAGGGTAGTCATTGGTTGGCTGCCAATCCCGCGGCTCGTACACCGGCAGCGGGTTAACGGGGTTCCCGTTCGCATCCTTTTTGTCGGCGAGCCCCTTCGTAAAAAGCTCGACGCGCAGGCTAGGCGTGGCAAAACCCTTCACGACCTTGCCTCCGGCCACGACCCCGATGACTTTGCCGCCCTGGTCCTTCGCTTTGTCGTAGACGAGCGTGCCGTCGGCGTTCGCATCGCCATCGAAGACTGCCGTCTTCACGAGATCGGCGGCAATTGGCATGGCGTGCTTCTCGTAGGTTGTCCCGCTCTTGCTGTCGACCCAGACCGCGCCCGGCAGGGCTTTCAGCTCCGCCAGAGTGATGCCGGGGGCGCCACCCTTGATCTCGGCCGAGAGCTCCTCCTCATACCAGGCGGTGAGGTCCTCGACGGGCTGGCCGGAGACGACGCCGAGCTTGAAGTACTCTTTGCCGTCCTTGTTCTTGAGGCCAAGCTTGCGTGCCAGCGCCGTGACAAACTCGTACTCGGCAAGCTGACCGAAGATCGGTTTCACGACCGGCTGGCGCAGGCCCATTGTCGACCACGTCACCCAGTGGGTGACGATTTCGTAGCGCTCCAGGTAGTTCGTGCCCGGGAGGACGTAGTCCGCCATCATCGCCGTTTCGCTCAGCATGGTGTCGACGACAACCACGGTTTCGAGTTTGGCGATAGCTTTCGCCACGGTCTGCGGGCCTGGCACGGACTTCATCACGTTCTGGAACACGATGACGGCCATCTTCGGCTGATAGGGCCCCTTGCCTTCGGCGAGGTTGTTGAAGGTCTGGGTGTAGACGCCGGAGCCGTGTCCCATGGGATACTTCGCCAACTCGTCGAAGCGCGGCTGCTTCATGCCGGTGGCGCCAGTATCGTCCGGCACCTGTTGGCTCCACTTGGGGCCATTGCGGACCGGCACCAGCATGCCACCTGGCCTGTCGTAAGCGCCGATCAGGGCGTTCAGGGCCGCGATTGCGCGCCCTCCCTGGACGCCGTTTGAGTGTTGCCCCGGACCGCTCCAGGCGTCGACGAGCGCCGGCTTCGTCGTCGCGAGGTCTTTCGCCAGTTGCTCGATTCTGGCGGCCGGGATGCTGGTGATCTTCTCGGCCCAGACAGGGGTTTTGTCCTTGACGTAGTCCGAGTACTTGTCGAAGCCCACCGTCCAGCGGGCGACGAAATCCTTGTCGTAGAGGTTGTCGCGAATGATCACGTTTGCCATCGCGAGTGCGAGTGCCCCGTCGGTGCCGGGCCGGAGTGAGACCCAGTCGCTCGCCTTGGCGGCGGTGTCGGACATGTATGGGTCGACAACCACGAGCTTCGCGCCATTCTCCACCGCCCGCGGGATGATCCGGCCGAGATGAACCCACTTCAGGGCTGATGTGGGATTCCAGCCGAACAGCATGATGTACTTCGTATTCATGAAGTCTGCCAGCGGG
>JAKALX010000052.1 GCA_021823905.1 Chloroflexota bacterium
GCGACAGCGTCCACAGGAGGGTTGGCGTCAGTGAGCCGAACCGTCGACGAGGAGCGCCGCGAGGACTCCGACCGGAACCGGCTCGAGCGCGGACGCAAGAAGCTCGAGGAGTTCCGCAAGGTGCTCGAGATGTTCGAGCAGCGGCTCAGCGACGCGGCCATTGCCGCCAGGCTCGGCGTCTGTCGCGACACGGTGTGGAAGCGAAAGGCGGCGCTCGAGCTCGTCGACGCGGAGCGCAGCCGCCCGAGGCTGACCGACCGGCAGCGGCGGGAGGTCCGTAGGCGCTGGGCCGCGGGTGAAGCCCCGACCTCTCTGGCACGGGCGTTCGGGGTGAGCCGGTGGTGCGTCCTTCGGGCCGCGAAGCTGCCTGATGAACGCGGGAAGGGGCGGAGGTAGACTTGCGCCGTGGCGACCAAGAGCAAGCCTGGGGTCAGGCCGAGCAGACCCAAGCGCAAGGTGCCGAAGACCGCGTGGAAGCGCGGGCAGTCCGGCAATCCGACCGGCTACACGAAGGAGCTCGCCCAGGCGCGGCGCGAGGTGATGGCCGTCCTCCAGCAGCACGGCGAGGCGCTCGCGAAGGGACTCGTGCGGCTGGCGAAGAAGGGCAACGTCGTCGCCATCAAGGCCGCGCTCGCCTACCTCATCGGGCAGCCGCCGGAGTCGATTCAGGTGACCGGCGCCGGCGGCGAGCCGCTGACGGTGCGGTATGACTTCTCCAAGCTGTCCACCGACGAGCTCCGCGCCTTCGTCGATCTCGGCAAGCGAGCTGCCACCGCTGGAAGAACTGTCCCGAGCGGAAGCGGAGCTCTCCCGTCGTAGCCTCGCCCGCTTCGTCCCGTACCTCTCGAAGAACTTCTCCGAGCCGAAGCACCTCGCGCCGCTGATCGACAGGTTCGAGCGGGCCGTCCGCGGCGAGCCGCAGTACGTCGTCTGCCACGCGCCCCCGCGCCACACGAAGACCGAAACCGTGTTGCACGGAATTGCCTGGGGTCTGCGCGAGCGTCCCGAGCTGACGTTCTCCTACTCGACCTACGCAGACCGCCTCGCGCGCAGCAAGTCACGCCGGGCGCTCGCGCTGGCCCAGAGCGCCGGGGTGGTGCTGCCGACGAAGACGCTGAACGAGTGGCGCACGGCCGAGGGAGGAGGGCTCCTCGCGGGCGGCGTCAACGGCCCGCTCACCGGCCACGGCGTCAACATCGGCATCGTCGACGACCCAATCAAGTTCCGCGTCGAGGCCGAGTCGAAGACGTACCGCGAGCGCCTCTGGGACTGGTTCAACGACGTCCTCCTCACCCGCATCGAGCCTGGCGGCAGCGTCTTCGTCTTCATGACGCGGTGGCACCCGGACGACCTCTCCGGCCGACTCATCAAAGAGGGCTGGGACTCCATCTGCCTGCCCGCCATCGACGCGAACGGGAAGGCGCTCTGGGAAGAGCGCTGGCCCGTCGAGGACCTCGAGAAGAAGAAGAAGCGCGTCGGCGCGTACACCTGGGCTTCGCTGTACCAGGGCGCCCCGCGGCCAAGGGGCGGCACCGTCTTCGGAGATCCGCACACCTACTCGGAGCTGCCCACCGTGTACCGCGCGGGCTTCGGCGTCGACCTCGCGTACACCTCGAAGACGTCGAGCGACCACAGCGTCGCGGTGAAGATGCTCGAGGCCAACGGCAAGAAGTACGTGGTGCACGTGATGCGGAAGCAGGTGCGCGCGCCCAGGTTCAAGCGCCTCTGTCGGCGCCTGCACCGACGAGAGCAGGCCGCGCCCTGGCGCTTCTACGGCTCGGGCACAGAAGCCGGTTCGGCCGACTTCTTCAACGAGGAGCCGCGCCCGGTGCCGCTGCAAATTCTCCCGCCGAAGGGCGACAAGTTCGTCCGGGCGCAGAACTACGCGGCCGAGTGGAACGCGGGCAACATCCTCGTGCCGAAGTTCGCGCCGTGGCTCGATGCCTTCCTCTCGGAGCACGCGGGCTTCACCGGCAAGGACGGCGACGAGGACGACCAGGTCGACGCCGCTGTCGCGTGCAACGACGTCCTCTCCGACGGCGCTGGCACCGAGGACATCGACGAGCGGCCGCGAACGCCGAAGCGCAGTGGGCTTGCTGCCGAGGAGATGTGAGAGAATGAGAGCACGAGGGCTGGACCGTTCTCGCCATACCCGACCCAGAAGGCTCGGCATTCGTGTTCGACGAAGCCGGGCGGTTCATCGGAGTTGAGGGCGCGCTATTTCTCGAGCGATGCGCCACGGCGATGCGGCCCCAATCCGCATCCGAGTAACTACGCCAGGATCGCCGACGAGCGTCGCCCGTAGACGTCTGCACCGCATCGCCGACCCGGTGTAGCCAGCCAGACACCGCACGCGCCACCGTCCGTGGCGATGGCGCGGAAGCCCACCCCCAGCAAGCGCGAGCACCGCACCGCGAAGGCGGCTGCGGCTGCCGTCATGCTCTCGACGGGGACCGGCCCCGGCGCGGTGCAGCCCTTCGCCACCGTGCCAAACCAGGGCGTGCCCTCGGGGGAGAAGGGCATCACCGGCACCACGAACTGGGTCGGCGACCTCCAGACCGAACCCAACTCCAAGCTCATCCACCAGTCGGCCTACGGCACGCCGGGCAGCCGGAGCTGGGGAGAGTGGGAAAAGCTTTGGCGCACGGACCCCGACGTGGCGTCCGCGATGGACCACGTCAAGGCGCAGATTCGCGACGCCCGGATGGACGTCGAGCCGGCCGAGGGCGTGAAGAACGGCAAGGCGCACGCCGACTTCCTGCGCTGGAACCTCACGAGCCGGATGGCGCCGGGCTGGACCGAGTACAGCCAGCAGGCCTGCAACGCGATCCTCTACGGCTTCTCCCTGCACGAGAAGGTCGCGGGCGTCGTCGAGCACGAGCTTCTGCCGAACGGGCGCGGCTACGCGTGCGTGAAGCTGGCCGAGCGTCTCCCGGGCAGCATCCACATCAACGGGTGGAACAAGGGGGCCGACGGCGAGCTCGAGTTCATCCGGCAGATGGGGCAGCGCGGCTCCGCGTTCGAGTCCGACATCCGCCTGCCCGCGCGCGACGTGCTGCTCGTCACCTGGAACCGCAACGGCGACAACTACGCGGGCTACAGCGCCTTCCGACCCGTCTGGTACGTGTGCCAGCTCCGCGCCGAACTGCTGAAGATTCTCGCCATCGGCAGCGCTCGCGAGGCGCTCGGCATTCCGACCGCCGAGCAAAACGACGCGAAGGCGCCGTCGCTCTCGAAGGCCCAGCGCTCCAAGCTGATGAAGCTGCTGTCCAACTCCGTGTACCACGAGGCAGCCGCGCTCGTGATGCCGAAGGGCTGGACGGTGAAGTGGTGGTTCTCGCCCGCCGCCAACAAGGGCCACGTCCTCGACCTGTACGAGCGCCTCGGGCAACTCATCCTCCGCCTCGTTGGCGCGCAGCAGATGACGATGGGCTCGCAGAAGGTCGGCAGCTACGGCGCGAGCAAGACGCACGACGCGAACTCCGACGCCTTCGCCCAGGGCGTGGTCGCCACGCTCGAGGGCGTGCTGAACGGCTCAGGCGATCGGCCCTATGAGGGGCTCTCGCGGTGGATCATCGACGCGAACTGGGGCCCGCAGGACGCGTACCCGCGCATCAAGATCACCCTCAAGAAGGCGAAGCTCCCCGTCGGCGAGCTCGTCACCTCGGTGAAGACGGCCGTCGACGCCGGCGCCCTCACCGTCACCGAGGACGTCGAGCAGTCGGTGCGCGAGGCGCTCGGCTTCGCGCCCATCGACCCGGCTGAGCGCGAGCAGTTGCAGGCCGAGAAGAAGGCCGCTGCTCTCGCCGCGGCGAAGGCAGCGCAGGCGTCTGCGAAGCCTGCGGCCGAGCCGGACGACGAGAACGACGCTGGCGACGGCGAAGGAAAGCAGGCGGCGAAGGCGGAGGCCCCCGCGCCCAAGGACAGGGCGGAGAAACTGCACCGCCTCGCCCGCCTGCCCGGCGAGCCGTTCGTGCCCTACCGGCCGGTGCGCCCCTCGGAGCAGCACCTCGACCTGGCCGCAATGGACGACGCGCTCTCGCGCAGCCGCGAGGAGTTCGAGCGCGGGGCAAAGCCGCTTGTGGTGGCCGCGCTCGTCAAGGCGATGCCCGACGTGCGCGAGGCGATGAAGGACGGCGACCCCTCGGAGGTCGCCGGGCTGAAGCTCGAACTCGGGCCGCTCGCCGACTTCGTTGGCAAGTACCTCGAGGGCCTGCGCGCCGAGGGCTACCGCCAGGTGGGGGGCGAGTTCGGCCGGGCTGGCGCGGTGGCGAAGAAGCGCGCCGAGGGCCAGCAGGCGGCGGTGCCCGGGGTGAAGCTCGCCGCGGACGAGGGCGACGAGCGGGACGATCGCGGCGCCGCTCCTTCCGGTGACGACGAGGCCCCGCCAGCGACGCCGCCCTCTCCTCCTCGCCGGGCCAGGGACACGTCAGCGGCCGAGGCTCAGGCGCAGAAGCTGCTCGCCGCCAAGCGCGACTGGCTCATTCGGCGGATGCGCGCTCGCTTCATCTCCGACATCGAGCGCGAGGCCATCGAGGTCATCCGCCAGGGTGGAGAGCCTGACCAGGTGGTCGCCCGGGTGGTGCAGCGACAGCTCGAGACGAAGGGCCTGCAGCAGGACGCCGGCACCGTGATGACGAAGGCCTTCAACGTCGGGCGAGAGCAGTTCGCCCGCGAGCGCGGCGACGAGGTCGAGTCGGTTGAGCTCTCCGCGCTGCTCGACGGGAAGCAGTGCGGCCCCTGCTCTCTCCTCGACGGGCAGGAGTTCGACTTCGACTCGGCCGAGCATCAGGCCCACGTACCGCCGCTCTCCGACATCTGCGACGGCGGTGACGCTTGCAGGTGCGTTCTCGTCTACAACTTCAAGGAAGCCGGCTTCCACGAGGTGGACGATGGATAGCGTTCGCTCGCTGGCAGATCGCTTCTGGGAGCGCGTCAACAAGGACGGGCCGATCCAGCCGCACATGGATACCCCGTGCTGGGAGTGGACCCGGGCGACGAACGGCAGGGGCTACGGAAAGCTGAAGGTCGCCGAGCGGTTTGTCCTGGCACACCGACTCGCGTTCGAACTCTCGACGGGCCAGACCATCCAACCCGGGTTCTGCGTCTGCCACCGCTGTGACCATCCGTCCTGCTGCAACCCGGCGCACCTCTTCCTCGGGACCCAGGCCGACAACCTCCACGACATGTTCGCCAAGGGGCGCGGCGTCGCCCCGGCGAAGTTGACGAGTGCCCAGGTTGCTGAGATTCGCGCCCTGCGCTCGAGCGGTTTGCTCCTCGCCGAGATCGCCGCCCGCTTCGGCGTCAACCGATCCACCATCGGTTACGTCGTTCGCGGCGACACATGGAGGCCTCGATGAAGCGTTTCTTCCTCGATGCCATGCTGCCGGTTGGTCGCGTCCAGGGCGAACGGGTGCCCCGCTGGTTGATGCTGTTTCCGCTCGGCGCGGAGAAGCACCGGCCCGACTTCCCCGGCGGCAAGGCCGTCTTCGACGACGCCTTCCTCGGGACCATGCTCGCCAACTTCCGGGCGGCGCAGGCGGCCTACCGCGGGTCCGACAAGTTCGCGCTGCAGCTCAACTATCTGCATCCGAACCCCGAGGACGGCGTCGAGCAGAACGCCGCGGCCGGGTGGATCGAGGACGTGAAGCTGGTCGCCGACGGGCCCGAGAAGGACCGCGGCCTCTACGGCCTGGTGAAGTGGAACGAGAAGGCCATCGGCTTCATCGAGCGCGACGAGTACCGCTACCTCTCGCCCGAGTTCGCGTTCAACGCCCAGTCGACCGACACCGGCAAGCGCCAGGGCCCGACCCTCTTCGGCGCCGCCCTCCTCAACACCCCGTTTCTCGCCGAGCTGCCGCGTGTCGCGGCGAGCGCGGTCATCCCGGCCGACCCGGCCATCAACCAGGAGCAAGACGTGGACAAGAAGAAGATTTGCGCGCTCCTCGGCATCGCCGAGGACTCGACCGACGAAGCGGTGATGACGGCGCTGGCGGACCACTGCGCCGCGGCGAAGGCCTCGAAGGAGAACGCCGAGGCGGCGCGGAAGCTGTCGAGCGGCCAGTGCTGCGACGCGGCCAAGAAGCTGAAGGCCGGCGACTGCTGCGACGCCGCGCGGAAGCTCGCCCAGACCGAGCTGCGCGTGAAGCTCGAGAACGAGGCCAACGACAAGGCGCTGAAGCTGGCGCAGGCCGACTCCGCGGACACCAAGGCCCAGCTCGCGAAGCTGCAGGCCACCGTCGGCGACCTCGAGAAAGTGCGCGTCGAGGCGGAGATCGACGGCCTGGTCACGAAGCTGATGGCGGAAGACCGCATGGTCGCCGCGCAGCAGGACGACGTGAAGGAGTACGCCAGGAAGCTGGGCGTCGGCGAGGCCACGAAGTTCTACGGCAAGTTCGCGACGGTGGTGAGCGTCCGCGAGCGGGGCGTGCGCGGCTCCTCGGCCCTCGAGTCCGAGGCCGACGCCGTCGACGCGATGAAGAAGCTGAACGGGTTCCGCGACGAGCTCGTGAAGAACGGCACGGCGCCGGCCGACGCGATGCTGCGCGCGATGGAGCAGCACCCGGAGCTCGCCGAAGCCACTCGGAAGGCCACCACCACCAACTAGGCCCTCGGGCCTCGAAACGGAGAAACAAACATGACTCAGCCCGCAAAGAACTACGGCCCGATTCAGACCTTCCTGGCCGGCGCCGCCATCACCGCCAACAAGGCGGTGAAGCTCTCCGCCGCCAACACGGTCGTCCACACCACGGCCATCACCGACGACGTGGCCGGCGTCGCTCTCCAGACGGTGGCGAGCGGCGAGTACGTCGACGTCCAGACGATGGGGAAGGCGAAGGTCCGCACCTCGGCGGCCGTCAACGCCATGGCCCAGGTGATGCCGACTGCGGCCGGCGACGGCGAGTGCAGCACCGCGGCCGGCGCCACCGCGAAGTCGTTCGGCATCGCCAACAGCGCCAGCGGCGGCATCGATGGCGAAGTCGTCGAAGTGCTCCTCCGCCTCGGGGTCAACACCCCGGCCAACACGTAGTCCCACCCGGACCCCCGAAAAGGAATCCAGACCATGCCTTACGACCGCTCAGCATTCGTGACCCGCACCGCCATCGAGGGAGTCTGCTTCGACTTCGCTACCTCGGCGAAGGACTTCATCGCCGACTGGCTCTTCACCCCGAAGCCCGTGGCGAAGGCCTCGGTGAAGGTGACCCAGGCCGACACCTCGAAGCTCCGCATCGTCGAGACGCGGAAGAAGACCGACGCCGAGGTGGACCTGGTGGACGAGCAGCTCTTCACCATCAACGTGGACCTCGAGGAGCACAAGCTCGGCGCCGAGGTCAACCCCAAGGACCAGCGCGACGCCGACGTCCGGTCGATGCTGTCCGAGGCGCGCAAGGCCCGGCTCGTCACCGAGCACCTGCTTCGGATGCGCGAGAGCCTGGCCGCCACGCTGGCGACCACCGTCGGGAACTACCCGGCGGACCTGACCTCGGCGCTCGCCGCGGCCGACCGCTGGGACCAGCCGGACGGCGACCCCGAGGCCTGCAAGGTGACGGCGGACAACGCCCTCATCGCCCGGTGCGGCAAGGAGGCGAACGCGGTGGCGATGGACGTCACCACGTACAACAAGCTGCGGACCTCGCCCAGCTTCCGCACCCGGACGCAGTACACCAACGCCGGGCCGGTCAGCGACGAGGCGATCAAGGCGTACTTCAAGGTGGAGTACCTGTGCGTGGGGCGGGCGCAGTACGACGCCTCGAACGAGGGGGTCGCGGCGAGCGTGTCCGGCTTCTGGGGCACGAACGTCGTCTTCTTCTACTACAACCCCTCGCCCGCGCTCGAGGACGTGTCCTACGGGCACATGTACCTGATGAACACGCCGTTCTGGTCGAAGACCACCATCGACGAGAAGCGGAACGGCCCCGCGGGCAGCATGAAGCGCGTCGAGGTGGGAACCGAGTACAAGCTCGGGCCCGGCTACGTGGTGGGGGCCAGCGACAGCGACTTCGCCGCCGGCTACCTGTTCCGCACCGTCGTCTAGTCGCGGTCCCCTAACAACCAACCTGAGCCCGGCGCGTTCCAAGCGCGCCGCGGCTCGCTCGAAGGGAGCACCACCCCATGAAGTACATCATCATCCACGGCAGCGTGATCAGCGGCAGGGAGATGCTGAAGGTCGGCAAGCCCATCGAGCTCGAGCCCGAGGAGGCCAAGAAGATGGGCGGCGACGCCGTCTTCGTCGAGGCGGCGAAGTACGAGGCGCAGCAGCGCGCCGCGGCCGCGGCGAAGGCCGAGCTCGCGAAGGCCGGCATCACCCCCGACCCGAAGCCGGAGCCGAAGCCCACCCCGAAGGCCGAGAAGGGCGGGAGGTAGCCCATGAAGCGCAACCACTTCCTGGCCGTCGTCCTCGGGGCGCTCTTCATCGCCGCCGCTGCCGCCGCGGCGTACGTGGAGATCCACTGGTCCCCGGCGCTCTTCAAGAGCACGGTGACCATCAACGGCGCGTCCACCACGACCGGCATCACCAACACCGGGACGCTCTCGAACACGGGCGCCATGTACCAGCGCGGCCCGGCGGTCATCGACGGTGGGCTCAACATCACCGGCACCCTCACCCTCGCCGGGCAGTCGATGACGATGCACTCTGGCTCCATCGACTACGACTTCCCCGCCCTGCTCCCGGCAGCCACCGGCTACAACTGCGGCTGGTCCAACGCCATCTACGTGGACGGGGGAAGCCTGGGGGCGGCCTGCTCGGTGGGCATCAACCAGAGCACCGCGACGGCCGCGCTCGCCGAGGTGACCATCAACTGCGAGGCGACGGGCGCCAACGAGGCGAAGGTGTACGTCTGCAACCACTCGAGGGACGGCGGCTCGCCGGATCTCCCCGACGCCGGGTACACCGTCGTTCTGCTCAAGCCGTAGCGAGGGCGCACCCCGGTGCCCGCCCCTTCTGCATTCGGCGTCACCGCGGAGTCGGTGCGGGTAGCGTACTTCCCGCACCTCGACTCCTTCACGGCCAACTCCATCCCGAGCGCCGTGCAGATGGCCGACTTCGTCACCAAGTCGGCGGCCGTGCTGGACGGCAAGCTGCAGCAGGAGGCGCTCACCGCCTCGAGCATCACCGACACCGAGTCGTCGGCGTACGTCTGGTGTGCCGACACCATCCAGCTCGCCACTGCGGTGCGGGCCATCCGCAGCATGACGGGGCAGGACCCGAAGGTCGCGGGCGTTTGGGCACAGGAACTTCGCGACCGCTACCGGGACCTCGACGACAACGGCTACCTGGCGCTCGGCGCAGGCGTCAACGCGCCGGCGCAGGAGGCCGAGGGGCCATCGACGCACATCGACGAGTACGCGCTCGAGCCGGACGACCCCACGGACATGAGCTCGATCCTCCCGCCCTTCCGAAAGGACGACCTTCTATGATGCCGACCAAGCTCCGAGGCCTTCCTGCCGTGCTGACCCTCTGCGCCAAGTGCGGCCAGGTCGAGACGAACGAGCGTCACTGCTCGTTCTGCGGCGGCTGCATGGACGACTGCCGCGCGCTGATAAACGGCAGGCACGCGCGCATCTGCCCGAGCTGCGTCGCGAAGGCCGCCATGCAGGTCGCCATCATCGCCCGGGACCTCATCGACCAGGTGAGGGCCGCACAGAAGGATGCGCCGCGGGCGGTGCTGGCTGAGGGTCCGCTGCCGGCGCCGACAGGAGTGCCCGGGTGAGCGTCCTCGGCATCGACATCGGCGTCTACGTGGGCGGCCAGCGCGACGACGCCGCCTTCAAGCGCATGACGGTGGCGATCGAGCGCACGGGCGCCGAGCTCGCGCACATCGGGCGGTACGTGTACCCGAAGCTGATTCCCATCTTCGAGGCCGCGGCCGAGAAGCAGTTCGACGCCGAGGGCGGCGGACCGGGGGGCGCGTGGAGCCCGCTGTCGCCGACCTACGCCGAGTGGAAGGCGAAGCGCTACCCGGGCGCGCCCATCCTCGAGGCCACCGGCCGCTTGCGCGCGGCCCTCACCGAGTCGATGAGCCCTTTCGCCGAGCGGGAGTACTCGGACACCGACTTCGCTTTCGGCACGCGCAACGTGCCCTACGCGAGCTTCCACCAGGTGGGCACCGACCGGATGGTCGCGCGCCCCTTCTTCGACTTCGGAGGCGAGACCGAGAGGGCCATCGCCGCCGAGGGAAACGAGGCGCTGCGCGAGGCCGCTCGGGCGTCCGGGCTCGAGGAGTTCGCCGAGGTGACGCCGTGAGCGTCCGCGTCGAACAGGTGGCCGCCGAGGCCCTGCGAAGCTGGCTGCTGCTGAAGCTGCCGGCGAAGGTCGCCGAGGTCAACGCGACCCGCGCCGCCACGCTCGTCTCGCCCTGGGCTGGCCCTTACGCCATCCCCACTGCGGCGGTGGGCCCGCCGGTCGTCGCCGCTGCGGTGCTGCCCATCGGCAGCGCGGTGGGGACGTACACCGGCGTGCCGCTCACCGGCGGGGCCGCGCGCTCGGCCACCCAGGTTGCGGCGGACATCGGCGCTCTGGCGTCGGTGGACACCGAGGACCGGCTGGTGCTGACCGCCGCCGCCGCGCCGACACAGGGCGCGGCCAGCGTGATGGCGCTCGGGCCCGACACCACCGGGGCCAACTCGGCGCTCGGCTTTCACGACGGCGGCGAGCGCTGCGTCCGTTCGGCTCTCGTGGCGCCGCGGTCTCGCGACGTGCTCGATGGCTGGCCGGTGTCGCCGGACTTCGGGCGGTGCATGTCGGTGGTGATTGGCGACCGCGCCTCGTCGCCGCTGATGCCCCCCCATCGGCACGAGCAGCAGGTGACGCTCGAGGTCGCGGTGCTCTGGCAGGAGCCGAATGTGGTGCAGCACCGCAGCCGAGAGGCGATCTCCGCGTGCGTGCGGTGCGTGCGCGAGGTTCTCCAGAGCGACAAGGGCCGCACCCTGGGGCAGCCGAAACTCATCATCCTGTGCATCGAGCAGTCCTGCACCATCGCCGGAGTTCCCTGCTCGTTCAGCCGCCCCGGCGCGCCCTCGCCGCTCTTCGACGTCGCGGTGATGACCCTCTCCCTGAAGGTCTACGAGGTGCCCACCCCATGAGCCCCGCCACCCCAGCGAACCCGGCGCGCCTCGCGCTCAAGCGCATCGGCCCCGCCGGCTCGCTCTTCGACCAGGCCCGCGACAGGGGCGTCAGCTTCGCCCGCGGCGACGTCGTCGAGCTCTCCGAGTCCTGCGCCCTCGACGTTCTCCGCGACGCGCCCGCCGACTGGACGCTCGCGGAGCCCACCCCCGCAGCACCCGAGAAGGAGTAGCCCATGGCGACTGAACTGATTCCGAGCTGGGACGAGAGGTGGCTCATCGCCGCCGAGTCGACCTTCGGCACCCCCATCGCGCCGGCGGGCACGCAGGCGATCGAGGTCATCTCCGGCGACATGGGAGCTGCCGAGGTGGGAGCCACCAGGCCGCAGAAGGACAAGACCCAGGGACGCGGGATGACGAACAAGTTCGTCGAGGGGCACGTCGCTCCGATGCCGTTCAGCCTCGAGACGTCGGTGAAGTCGCGCGCCACCAACGTGACCGTTCCGATCGAGGCTGCGCTGTACAAGAGCGCCGGGCTCGGCGAGACGGTGGGCGGCTCGAGCGTCACCTACGCGTTCACCTCCAACCCGGTGGTTCCCGGCGTGTCGCTGTACCGGACCCTCGGCACCAACCCGACCTGCTACGAGGCAGAGCAGCTCCGCGGCGGCGTCATCAAGACGCTTGCATTCTCCGGCGGCGATCGCGAGCTCACGCTCAAGGCTTCCGGCGAGGGCATCGGCAAGTACCACCTCGGCTACATCGACTCGGTGACCATGCTCATCGGCGACACCTCGCTGACGGTGTCGGCCGAGGAGGTCTACCGGCTCTCGCCCGGCTACTACATGATCGAGAGCGAGATCATCCTCATCACCGCGGTGAACTACGCGACCGGCGTGTGCGCGTGCTCCCGTGCGCAGCTCACCACCTCGGCAGCGGCGCACACGACGAAGCCGATGTGGCCGCATATCCCGACCCTCACCCTGGCCGGCTCGCCCATCTCGGAGGCGAACTGGTCGGTCACGGTCGACGGCGTGACCATCAAGTTCACCAGCTTCGAGCTCACCGTGCAGAGCGGCGTTTCGCTTCGGCCGCCCGAGTCGGGCTCGAAGTACATCCAGGGGTGCAAGTACGGCAGGTACGACGTGAAGCCGGTCCTGAAGGGCCTCATTGCGCGCGACGTCGGGGTGGCCCTCCTCGGCAAGGCGACGCAGCGGAAGGCCTGCGCGCTCACCATCGTCGCCGGCACGGGCGCTGGGAGCATCGTCACGTTCTCGATGCCCACCACCGAGATCGAACCCTTCGCGCTGCCCGACTCCGGCAACGACGCGGTCGCCGTCAGCGTCGGCTTCCGGGTGCGGGACGACGCCGGCAACGACGGCGTCAGCATCGTTCTTACGTAGGAGCGGCGAGAAAGGAGAAGCCGACCATGGCTGAGCTTTCGCACCTGAATCGCTGGGAGCGTTTTTCGCCCGACATAGGCGACAACCGCTCGTTGAAGGCGCCCTTCTATCTCGAGGTGGCGAGCGGGCTGCCGCGCGTGCAGCTCGAGGCCTTCAGCGAGGGCCTCACCGCCGCAGTCGAGGAGGCCGCCGCAGCGGGCAGCGAGCGCGAGAAGGCGGAGGTGTACGCGAAGGCCTTCGCGCCCTATGTGCGGATGGGGCGCGAGCCGCTGTGCATCGGCGGCAAGGCCTACCCGACGCTGGCCGACTATCTCGAGCTCATCACCTCGATGGCCGGCTCGTACAACCACCTCGAGCTGGGCCACGCGGTGCGCGACTTCAACAGCGTGGCGGGGACGCGCCGGCTTTTCTTCGAGCGGCTCTCTGGTGGGTCCACTGGTACTCCCAGCCCGAGCAACGGGAGCACCGACGTCCAGAGGGCCGCCCCATCCGGTGGCTCGCAGACCAGCGCGACGGCGTCTTCGGCTGGAACGTCCCCGCCCGACAAGGAGAAGCCCCTCAACCCCGTTTCCGCGGCACCGTAGACGTCGACACGGCGCTCGCGTCCTCGGAGCGGGCGCTCAACCTCTGGTGGGACGTGAGAGAGCACCCCAGCATCCCAGCGTTCAGCGGCGGCCTGGTCGACGCCTGGCCAGCGTGGTCCGTCGAGGCTCTGCCGGTGTGCCGAGAGGAGGCGGCCGCGGTGAGGCGGCTGGTGGAGTGGGAGGCGCGCCGTGGCTGACGTAACCCTTCGGGTCAAGAGCGAGGCGGACACCGGGCCCCTCGGCGAGGTCTCCGGCGCGACCGAGCACCTGGGCGAGGTGGTGCACAACACCAGCACCTCGATGCACGTCTTCAAGGAGATCGTCGCCGAGCTCGCGAAGGAAGGGCTGCGCGAGCTCGTCAACGTCGCGAAGGAATCCGTCGCCGCGTTCGTCGAGTCGGACCGCCAGCAACGCCAGCTCCGCGCCGTCGCCGGCGACCTGACCGACGCGTTCCGAGAGCAGGCGGAGGTACTGAAGAACAAGCTCGCCGTCGACGACGACGTGATCATGCAGATCCAGACGATGGCGCTCGCCTACGGCGCGGCGCCGTCGCAGGTCGAGGCGCTCACCGTCGCCGTCCTCGACTACTCGGCGCGCACGGGCAACGACGCGGTCGACGCGACACGGAAGCTGTTGATCGGCGTCGAG
>JAKALX010000053.1 GCA_021823905.1 Chloroflexota bacterium
CGACGCCGCCGGCGGACACCGCGTCTTCGATCGGCGGGTGCGCCTTTGGGTTCATGGTTCCCGGTCGTCCTCGAGCACGAGCCCAAACCCGCCGCGCGCCGCGTCAATGGAAAGGGCAAGGAGCTCCGAGAACTCCGGCGGCGCATCGGGCTGATACGCCTCGAGCGCCTCGACGGCCGCATCGCCGCCGATTTCGCCAAGCGCCTCGATGGCCGCGACCACCACCTCGCTGTCGTCGTCGCCGAGGAGATCGACGAGCGGGGGAACCGACTCCTCCGATCCGACGCTCGCGGCCGACATGACGGCCTCGAACCGGAACTCAGGATCGTCGGCATAGAACTGCTCGTGGAGGAAGTCGAGCCACCGCTCGTTGGCGGATTCGCCCATCGCGTGGATCGCCGCCAGCCGCAGCTCGCGTTGGCCGGCGTCGTAGGCGTCGCTGATGAGCTGCGTCACCCACGGTAGCGACCGTGAACCGAGCGACTCGATGGCCGCCGCGCGAACTTCGAGTTCCTCGGCGGGGTCCTCGGCGCGGGCCCGCAGCGCGTCGACCACAGCGTCGCCCTCGGTTGTGTCGAACCGGCCGAGCTCGCGAAGCGCGACGAACTGCCGGAGCGAGCTTGCGGCCGCGGTTCTCACTTCGCTGTCGTCGTCGTCCAGGCGATCGCGGAGGAGCGCCGCCACGGTCCGGTCCGTGGTCTCCCAGAGTGCGTCCGCGGCTCTCGCACGAACCTCCGGGAACTCGTCGGCCAGGCCGATGCAGGCGAGCGCGGTGAAGTCCAGGTCAACGTTGTCCTCGGTCAGGTCGCTTGCGCGGACAAGAATCGCGGTGCGCGATTCGAGTGGAATCCGCGGCCAGGCAAGCTTCACCGCGGTCGCCTCGTCGCGCCCGAGATCGGAGAAGAGGCTCAGTTCGGCGGCCCGTGGGCGCGAACCGGCGACGAGCCGATCGAGGAGGTTCGTGAGTTCGCGTGCGGACGCGGAGCGCATGGAACCAGTGTATCAGCCGGTCGGACCGCCGGTCTCTGGCTTGAGCGGCCGGCTAAGAAGCTCGGTCATGGCGGCGCGCACGTCTCGCCGGCCTTCGAGCACCGCCACGACCTGCTCCGCGATCGGGAGGTCGATGGCGTAGCGCCTCGCCAGGGCGAGGGCCACGGGGGCGGTGGCCGCGCCTTCGACTGCCTCGCCGATCGCCGCCAGGGCCTCTCCCGGCGTCTTGCCCTGGGCCAGGAGCTCGCCGAGGCGGCGGTTGCGGCTCAGGGGCGAGAAGCAGGTGGCCGCCAGGTCGCCGACGCCGGCGAGGCCCTGGAAGGTGAGCGGCCGCGCGCCCATTGCCGTGCCGAGGCGGGTCATCTCCGCAAGGCCGCGCGTCATGATGGTGGCGACCGCGTTGGCGCCGAAGGAGAGCCCCCAGGCCGCGCCCGCGGCTATCGCGATCACGTTCTTGAACGCGCCTCCCAGCTCCACTCCCACGACGTCGCCTGAGGTGTAGGCACGGAACGCGCCGCCAGACAGCGCGCGCTGCCATGAGGCCGCGAGTCCGGGGCCAGCGGAGGCGACCACTGAAGCCGCCGGCAAGCCCTTCGCGATTTCATGGGCCAGATTCGGGCCGGAGAGGACGGCGATCGACTCCGCGCGCCAGCCGAGGTCGCGGAGCACCTCGCTCATCAGAAGGCCGGTGCCGTGCTCGATACCCTTGGCCGCTGACAGGACCGGAACGTGCGCAAGGTGCGTTGCCTGGACGGTTGCGCGAAGGGACTGCGCGGGGACGGCGACGACGACGCCGTCGGGCGAGCCCGCCGCGGCGGACGCGTGCAGCACACTGACGTGGGCGCCCAGGCGCACTTCGGGCAGCCGCGCCAGGCCGCGGCGTTTGGTGACCTCGCGTTCTTCGTCGCGGTCACGCGTAATCAGAGTTATGTCGTGTTCATTCCGCGAGAGCAGCCAGGCGAGCGTGACGCCCCAGGATGTCGCCCCGATGACGGCGTACGAGGCCATGTCAGCCCGTGGCAGGCTGGCTGCCGCCCTGCCCGATGCGCGGTTCGGTTCCAGCGAGGAGGCGCCGGATGTTCGGGATGTGCTTGTATTCGACGAGAAGCGTCGCGAAGAGCGCGTAGGCGGCGAACGCCCAGGGCTGCCCAAAGAGGAGCGCGGCCAGAACCACCGCGCAGGCGCAGATGGGCGTTCCAACAACGGACATGATCGAGACGACACGCGTGCTGAGGATCAAGAGGAGCCCCACGACCGGGAACGCGAGAGAGAGCAGCGGTGTCAGGCCGAGCACGCCGCCGTACGTGGTCGCCACGCCACGGCCGCCGCGGAAACCGGCGAAGACCGGCCACACGTGGCCAACCATGGCCGCGGCAGCGCCCGTTGCCGCCACCCAATCGTCATGAAACACGAACCGTCCGAGGAGCGCCGGGATGGCGCCCTTGCTGATGTCGCCGGCAAGGACGATGGCAGCAGCAGACTTCCCCGCCGTGCGCAGGACATTCGTCGTCCCCGTCTTGCCACTCCCCGATTCACGGATGTCGCGGCCCAGGTAGAGGTGCCCAACGACGAGCCCGAAGGGGATGGAGCCAAGGAGGTAGCCAATCACGACATTGGCCGCAAGCGCAGCGATCACGAGCGGGAATCATCCTCGCTTCTCGCTCTGAATACCAGCTTGATGGCCGTCCCGTCGAAGTCGTACGACTCGCGGATGGCGCGTTCGAGGTAGCGCCGGTAGCTGAAGTGGACAAGCGCCGGGTCGTTCACAAAGAGCACGAACATCGGCGGCTCGGCGCCGGCCTGCGTGGCGTAGAAGAGCTTGAAGCGCTTGTTTCGTACGAGCGGCGGGACGTGCCTCCGGACCGCCCCGTTCAGGGCGGCGTTGAGCTCCGCTGTTGGGACGCGGCGCCGGCGCGCTTCCTTCACCGCTACAGCGAGTTCGAGGAGCTCGTCGAGGCCCTTGCCCTCGAGCGCCGAGATGAAGTGCACAATCGCCCAGGGGACGAACTGCATGCGGGCGCGTAGCTGTGCCTCCGCCCGTGCACGTCGCTCCTCCTGGTCCGCCCAGAGGTCGGTCTTGTTGACGGCGATGATGAGTCCCTTGAGGTGCTCGATCGCGATGCCGGCGATGTGCGTGTCCTGGGAGGTCACGCCCTCCGAGCCGTCGACCACCAGGACGGCCACGTCGCAGCGCTCCACGGCGGTCGTAGCGCGCATCACGGAATGCAGCTCGACGCCCTTCCCGAGCTTTCCGGGGCGTCGCACGCCCGCCGTGTCAACGAGCAGGAACTTGCCCTGTGGCGCGTCAAGCTCGGTGTCCACGGCATCGCGCGTCGTGCCCGCGACGTCGCTGACGATCACGCGCTGCTCACCCATGAGCGCGTTGAGCAGCATCGACTTGCCGACGTTCGGCCGGCCGATGATCGCGATACGCACGCGGTCGGATTCGACGACGGGCTCGGATTCGGGCAGCATCGCGGCGACGACGTCGAGCATCAGCCCCACACCGATATCGTGGAGCGCGCTGACCGGGATAGCCTCGCCGAAGCCAAGGGCGGACGCTTCCGCGATCCCGGCAACCTCTCGCGCCTCGTTGTCGGCCTTGTTCGAGACGAGGATCGTCGGGCGGCGCGCGCGGCGGACCACCTCGGCGACGTCGTAGTCGCTGGCGGTCAGACCGTCACGCGCATCGACGACAAAGACGACAATCGCGGCGTCGGCGATGGCGGTACGGATCTGCTCGACGATCAGGCCCGCGTAGACGTTTTCGGCGTTGGTCTCGTAGCCGCCGGTGTCGATGAGCCGGAAGCGGCGATCGAGCCATTCGACGTCGGCCTCGACGCGGTCCCTGGTCGTCCCGGGCTCGTCTTCGACGATCGCCCGGCGCTCGCCGAGCACACGGTTGAAGATGGACGACTTGCCCACGTTCGGCCGCCCGACGATGACCACGCGCGGCAACACCGACGTCGCGCTCATGGCGCGCCTGGCGCCCGGAGCGTCACCGGCAGCGGATCGGCTTCGGCTTTCAGGCCCGTGAGCGCGGCGGGGAGGGGGGCGAGCGTGACCGTATATGGCTGTGTCCCGGCCGTTGCGTTCGCGAGCGAGATCGTCGCCTTGATGTCTGAGAGCTTCACCCTGGAGAGCGCGTCGAGCGGTCCGGAGACGCGCACCTGCACCGAATAGCCGCCATCTGGAACCACCACGACGAGCGTGGGTGGTGGCGCGGGCGTGAACGTGGGCGCGACCACGAACGCCGTGCTGCCGCAGGCCGTGGACTGATCACCGCAGTCGATCGGGCGGATTTCGACCGTGACGAGCACAGTCGAGCGGTCAGAGGCGACATTCGGGATGCGATCCACCTGCCGCACCTGCGTGATGTTGGTGCGGGCGTTCGTAATCGTGACGGGCTCGGTGCTGATCCCCTGAATGCTGTCAACAACGCTCTTTGGACCGCTCACGGTCACTATCGGCGGGTCGATCGTAACGCTCGAAACGCGGTATCCGGGCGCCGGTTGGCCGGAGATTGACGGGGTGATCCCGATGGTGCGCTGGACGAAGGTCTGTTCGATCTTGAAGGTCGCGCGAGCGCGCGACGGCGTGATCTGGACACTCACCGGATTGCCGCTGTCGGTGCGGCCGACCAGATCTCCTTCGATGGTAACCGTATCGTTCCTCGCACCGGAGAGGTTCGCGTCGAGGTCGACGGACGCCACGCTGTCCACGTCGTCGGGCAGGCCGCGCACCTTCACGGTGACCGGATCCAGCGTCGGCTGCGTGTCGGAGAAGCGATAGTTGTCGGGCAAGGGGCCGGTGATGCGGACGTTGACAGCCATCTCCCTCACCTTCGCCTCGTGCAGGGTAACGGTCACTGTTGGTGGTATGACTTCGAGGATCCGGACATTCGCGCGCGTTGTTCTGACGCGCACAGGCACGGAGACGGGTGTGTCAACCGGCTGACTCTTGACGTCGACGGTGGCCTCGAAGTCTGAAGCGCGGAGGCTCTGAAGGTCCGCCTTGCGCGCATCGACGCGCACTTTGACAGGGCTGGGTTCCGAAACGATGTAGTCGCCGGCGTTGAAGACCGTCGAGACGCGAATCGACGCGGGCTCTGGATCAGGGGGGATGAGGCCTTCGGCGCGCGGATTCTCAACGTCCTGGATCACAAACCAGACACCGAACGCCGTGATCAGGCTGAAGCACGCCAGCGCCCAATGGTGGACCATGGCGCCGCCCGCCGAGCGGAGCGTGAACCACGCGGCCATTCTCCGATGGCTCTGGCCGTTCCCGTTGCGCCTGGCTGTCATACGGGGATGCTCCCTGCGCCGTTCCGGGCCGAGGCGCTCGCCGCGGGATCGAGCAGCCACTCGAGGACCGCCTTGAGCCGCCGCTCGTCGGCGACCGCGGTCAGCTTGCCGTGGAGCGCAACGCTGATCTCGCCCGTCTCTTCTGAAACGACCACGGTCAGGGCGTCGGTCTGCTCGGTGATCCCGATGGCGGCACGGTGCCGCGTCCCGAGATTCCGGTCGGCCGCGGAAAGGTCGCTCGCGAGCGGAAGAACGCAACCAGCAGCGACAACGCGCTCGTCGCGAAGAACTACCGCCATGTCGTGCAGGGGCGAGTTGGGGTAGAAGATCCCCGCGAGCAGCTCGGGCGAGATCCTGGCGTCCACCGGGATGCCGGTTTCGATGACGTCCTGGAGGCCGGTCTCGCGTTCGAGGACGAAGAGGCCGCCGTGACGCTCCGCCGACATGCGGCCAGCGGCTCGCGCTATCGAGTCGATTGCCTCCTCGTAGCGAGGCTGGTTGAGCCACCCTTTCAAGCCGGTTCGCCCGAGGCGGTCGAGCGCCCGCCGGATCTCGGGCTGGAACACGACGGCAGCGCCGACCAGGAGTGCCGTGAACGAGTTCGCGACCAGGAAGTTGATTACGGTGAAGTCGAAGAGCCGCCCGAGGACGACGAAGACGAGGAACAACGCCAGGGCGCCGCGCAACTGGGTCATCGCGGCGGTGCCGCTCACCATCCGCAGGGCCGAGAAGATGACAACCGCGATGAGCAGCACTTCGACAGCGCTTGAAAAGCGGAATTCGCCAAGGATTTCGCGTACGTTCGTGAGGTCGGGCATAGGTTATGGGTCGCCGGGTCATCCGGCCCGGCGACATGATACGCCTTCGAAGGTGGTGAGTCGGGTTAGGCCACGTGCCCGGAAACACCGAGGAGAAAGGCGACGGCCGCGGCCTGCGCCCACACGCGATTCTCGGCCTGGTCGAACACGATCGAAGCCGGGCTCTCGATCGCCTCGTCGGTGATCTCCTCGCCGCGATGGGCGGGAAGATCGTGCATCACAAATGCGCCTGGCGCCGCATGGGCCAGCAGGGCGGTGTTGAGCTGATAGCCGGCGAAATCGATCCGGCGGCGTTCGGACTCGCGCTCCTGGCCCATGGAGGTCCAGACGTCGGTATAGACGCAGCGGGCGCCGGTCACGGCCTGGACCGGGTCGTTCACGATCGTGAGCGCGCCGCCGAAGCGCGAAGCACGCGCGCTGGCCTCGGAGATAAGCCATTCCGGGAGCGAGTAGCCCTTCGGCGACGCCATGCGCATGTCCATCCCGAGGGACGTGGCTGTCAGCACCAGGCTGGCGGCCACGTTGTTCCCATCGCCGACAAACGCAATCGGAACGCCTCGGAGATCGCCGACCTTTTCCTTGACGGTGAGGAGGTCCGCCAGGGCCTGGCAGGGATGCTCTTCGTTCGTCAGGGCGTTGATCACCGGGATTGTCGAGTGTTGCGCGTACTCCTCGACGATCACCTGCCCGAAGGTGCGCACCGCCACGATGTCGACATAGCGGCCGAGGACGCGGGCGACGTCCTTGATCGCCTCGCGCTCGCCCAGGCCGACCTCCTGGGGTGCGAGGTAGATGGTTTCGCCGCCGAGGTGCCGCATCGCCACCTGGAAGCTGACGCGAGTGCGAAGCGACGGTTTTTCGAACAGGAGCGCCAACTGGCGGCCCTCGAGCAGCCGCTGGGGCCGCTGCTTGAGCCGGCCGGCGACATCGAGCAGAAACGAAATCTCCTCCCCGCTAAGGTCAGCCGCGGAGAGGAGGTGGCGAACACGATCACCCATGGTGCGAGTATACGGACGGTGGACACTCCGGTCTCGCGATGGGGTGCGTCACGGCGCGGGCATCCTCGCGGTTAACTTCCACGAGCGACGGTCGTTACTTGAGATACGAGGCGACCGGCGATGCATCCGCGATCCAATGTAATCCCGCTCTGGAACCAGAAGTTTGTCGAAGGGAAGATGTTCGAACGGATGGGCTGCGACCGTTGTGGCACGGCATTCAACTTCAGCCAGAACCCGCGGGTGACGCGCATTCCTCGCTGTCCACGCTGCGGAAGTACCGGTGCTCACCCCTGGCAGCCATCGAACGGGCGAAACGCGGCGTGACGTTTTCCGTAGAGGTGGCCCTGCTACGATAGGTATCGAGCAGGGGTGTAGCTCAGTTGGTAGAGCATCGGCCTCCAAATCCGAGTGTCGCGGGTTCGAATCCTGCCACCCCTGCCAGCTCCTGTGCCCGACCCTCGATCGGCTTGCCGCTGGGCACACGAGTTACTAGTATCGGGTTCCGTGCCCAGGTGGTGGAACGGCAGACACGCTGTCTTGAGGGGGCAGTGTCCTTTTGGGCGTGTGAGTTCAAATCTCACCCTGGGCACCATCGATTGCCGGCGCCGTGGCCAAGTGGCAAGGCAGAGCTCTGCAAAAGCTTCACCGCCGGTTCGAATCCGGCCGCCGCCTCCACAACAACTCAAAAGCCCCCGACATCGGGGGCTTTTTCATAGCTGGCGCCTACAGGTCCTCGATATCTTCGGGGTGGATGTCGAGGGCGATGGCTAGGGCACGGTTGAGCTCGTGTTCGCGATCGGCCGGCAGGGCTCCGACATAGTCAGTCAGCTTTGACCGCGGAACGCTGATGAGTTCGTCGCATCGACCAAAGCTGGCGTGCTTGAGGCCCTCCGACGGCCCCAGCGGCAATTCGGCCTCGCTAAAGCCTCCTGCGGTGTACACCGGGACGCAGACCGCCGTCGAGTATCGAACCTCGAGGAAATCGTCCCTGCTCACGATCAGATAGACTCGCTCGCGCCGGGCGTCCCCCGCCGGCCGTCGCACCCTGTACAACTGGCCTCGGCGGAGCACTCAGCTTGCTCGCCGCGCCGGGGCGTCGTCGCTCAGAATCTCAACGTCGTCGCCCAGATCGAAGGGATCCACGCTGTAGTCGAGGACGTCCGACTCGAACTCCGGCGAATTCAGCAGGCGCTCAAGGGCCTGCCTCTCGCTGGCGTGCCTGCGGGCCCGCCTGACTTCGCGCAGATGCTGCCGGAGCGCGGTCTCGACGAGGTCGGACCGCCCGCCGCGACCAGCCTCGCGGTCGATCTCCGCGAGGAGCTCCTCTGAGAGTGATACCGATGTCTTCACTTTCATACCGCGGATCATACCACTCGTGTGGTAACGGCTACAGTCCGTACTCCGCCGGCCTGGTGCGCAACCACTCGCCGACCTTCTCGCCGATCATGATCGAAGTGAGATTCGTATTGGCGCGAGGGACGCTGGGCATGATCGAGGCGTCGGCGACGACGAGCCTGTCGGCGAAATGGGCCCGGCCAAGCTGATTGACCACGGCCATCGGGTCTTCGCGTGGACCCATCTTCACCGTCCCGCACGGGTGGTAGCCACTCGCCGAGAGTTTCAGGAGGAGCTCTTGCAGTGTCTCGTCGGTCAACGGCCTGCCCGCGGCCGGGAAGATGACGCGCTCGACGATGCCGCTCATGGCCCTGGTCGAAAGAAACGCGAGTGCGTCGCGGAAGGCCTGGGCTAGCCGGGCAGCGTCGCGCGGATCCTCGCAGAATCGCTGCTCGATGAGCGGGGCTGCGTCGGGGCGCGCGGACGACAGACGCAGCGTTCCGCGACCGTACGACTGTTCGAGGACGCCCGCGATGGCGAACGAGTTCAGCCCGGCGCCGCCACGAGGGCTGAACGAGAAGACTTCGACCTGGAGGTCGTTCCGCTGGTCGCTGCCATTCGCGGTGTAGCGAAGGATCGTTTGAACAACCGGCTGGTCGAGATCGAGGATGGACGGATCGCGAACGATCGCGACGGCTGCGAGCGCGGGGTGGTCGCAGAGGTTCTGGCCCACTCCTGGAACGTGCGAGACCAGATCGATCCCGTGACGCCCGACCTCATTCCGCGGGCCGATCCCCGAGCGGAGGAGGATGGCGGGCGACTGGATCGCTCCCGCCGAGAGAACGAATAGCCGGCCTCGAACAAGCTCAATCTGGCCGTCAGTTTCCACCTCCACGCCGACGACTCGTCCGCTCTCGACGATGAGCCGCCGGGTCGTCGTGTTCGCGCGGATGGTGAGGTTCGGCCGGGCGCGCGCTGGCGCGAGGTAGCCGATGGCGGTGGAGACTCGCAGGCGGCCGGATTTGTTCATGGGATGCGGGCCGGCGCCCCAGGCATCGGGATCGTTGGCGTCGTCACAGCGCGGATAGCCGAGCTCGTCCGCCGCTTCGAGCCAGGCCTGGTGAACGGGCGTGAGCTCGTCCCAGGGATGGCGGCGAATGGTGATGGGACCCGAGTTGCCGTGGTAGTCACGGTCGCCGAAGTCGAGGTCGCGTTCGAGGCGCTTGAAGGCCGGCAGGACTTTGTCCCAGGCCCATTCGGGATTCCCGAGGGCAGCCCAGCCGTCGTAGTCCTCGGGCATTCCACGCAGGGCGATGCAGGTGTTGACCGCCGACGAGCCGCCGGTCACCCGGCCACGGGGAAACGCGGCGGGTCTGCCCGCCGCGGTGGGCTGGTACGAAAGGCCCCAGTCGTGGGCGGTGTACGAGTTGTTGTGGCCGTTCACGAGATCGAACGGAGTCTCATCGAGGCGCTGGTAGTCTGGGCCGGCCTCGATGAGGAGGACCGAACGGCGCCCGTCTTCGCTGGCGCGGGCGGCGATAACGGCGCCCGACGAGCCAGCGCCGATCACCACAACGTCGAAGCGTTCGCCGCCATTCATCGCGGCATAGGCCTTGCAACTGACACCACCACGTGCCTCCCGTATGATTTGCTTCGGCCCGGAGCCACGGGGTTCATCGAACCTCCGATCCGGCCTCATTACCCAGACCCTTACCAGCCGAGGCATTCTATGACGTTCCAAACCGTTCTGGGCGAAGCGCGCGCGGAGGGTCGCACCCTCCTCAACGAAGTCGAGGCGAAGAGCCTGCTTCGCGAGGCGGGCATCGCCGCCACCGCTGCAACGCTCGCCACCACTCGCGAAGAGGCGCAGTCCCAGGCCGCCGCCATGGGTTTCCCCGTGGTCCTGAAGGTCGTCTCGCCCGACATCGCCCACAAGAGCGACGTCGGCGGCGTGAAGCTCAACCTCGCCGACCGCGAGGCCGTGGGCCAGGCGTTCGACGAAATCATGGCGAATTCGAAGAAGGCCGAGCCAAACGCTCGGATAAAGGGCGTCGCCGTCCAGCAGATGGCGAAGCAGGGCACCGAAGTGATCGTCGGAATGACGACCGACCCGCAGTTCGGCCCGGTCATGATGTTCGGCCTCGGCGGCATCATGGTGGAAGTGCTCAAGGACGTGTCGTTCCGCCTCGTTCCCGTCACTGACAGGGACGCAGGGCAGATGATCGACGAGATCAAGGGCAGGCCGATTCTCCAGGGCGTCCGTGGCCAGCCAGCCGCCGACCTCGCCGCGTTGAAGTCGACCATCGTGAAGGTGTCCGAGTTCGTCGAGGCTCACCCCGAAGTGCGCGAGCTCGACCTGAACCCGGTCTTCGCGTATCCCGACGGCGCGCTCGCCGTCGACGCCAGAATCGTCGTCAGCGAGGGATAGTCACCGTGGCTGTACCGGGGCACCGGCTCGATCGCATGTTCAACCCGAAAGTTGTGGCCGTGATCGGCGACAAGGGCCCTGGCTACATGTGGCTCCGCAACAACATGCCGCTGAAGGAGAAGGGCGGCACGCTCTACTCCGTTCAGCTCGACGAGAAGGAGATTCCCGGAATCGAGGCGCTCGGCGTCAAGAACTTCACCTCGATGAAGGAGATCCCCGAGGAGATCGACTACGCGGTCGTTGCGGTGCCGCGTCAGGTCTCGCCCTACGTCCTGAAGGATCTCATCGAGAACGGGGCCCACGGGGCCGGCTTCTTCACCTCCGGGTTCGCCGAAACGGGCGAGGAACTTGGCGTCCAGCTCCAGCAGAAGCTGACCGAGATGGCGCGGGAGGCCGGCTTCAACCTGGTGGGGCCCAACTGCATGGGCCTCTACTTGCCGAAGGCCGGCGTCCGCTTTAACGACGGCGCTCCCGTGGCAGACGACGGCCGGATCGGATTCCTCAGCCAGTCGGGCACACACGGGATCATGTTCACGCTCGTCGCGAACGCGCTGGGCATGCATCTCAGCCGCTGCGCCAGCTTCGGGAACGCGATTGTGCTCGACGTGAGCGATTACCTCGACTACCTGATGCGGGACGACGAAACCGACGTGGCCGGGATGTACGTGGAGGGTGTGAAGAACGGCCGCAAGTTCTTCGAGACGTTGCGCGAAGCCTGCAAACGGAAACCGGTGGTCGTCTGGAAGGGCGGCCAGACCGAGGCCGGGGCGCGGGCCACGATGTCGCACACTGGTTCGCTGGCAGCCCCGCAGTCGGTCTGGGACGGCATGATGCGCCAGTGCGGCGCGATCACGACCAACAACCTGGACGAGACCACGGACGTGATGCAACTGCTGACGAAGGCGAAGCGTCCCACGGGGCCGCGCATGGCGCTGCTCGCCCAGACGGGCGGGCAATCGGTCTCCATCACCGACGCGTTCGCCAAGGCCGGGCTACAGGTGCCGCGCTTCAGCGACCAGACCTACGCAAGCCTCGGCGAGTTCTTCAACGTCATCGGCGGGAGCTACCAGAATCCGCTCGACATGGCTGGCACGATCCAGGGCAAGATGGAAACGCTCGAACGGATCCTCAAGATCGTTGACGACGACCCGAACGTCGACGCGATGGCAATCGAGCTCTCCGCCATGTTTGCCGCGCGGCAGTGGAAGAAGGATCCGGCGACGCTCGACGCGACGCTCGACGCGCTCAAGGCGCACAGCGCGCGCTCGCCGAAGCCCCTCCTCGTGGTTCTGCACCCGGCACACGAGGCCGAGTACGTCGGGAGCATCGGTCCGAAGTTCCATGAGCGGCAGATCCCGCTCTTCCAGAGCTTCGAGCGCGCCGCCGCGGCGATGAACCGGGTGCTGGCCTACCACGCGAACCGCTAATTCGACGGCTCTGTCGCGATTCTGATGGTGTGCGTGCCTGGCGGCAGGGTCACGGTGAAGCCGCCGCCAGGGTTCGCGACGGCGTCGAGGCCGGCTTCCGAGCCGTCGACCGTCATCGCTACCGGCTTGCGGCCGACAACCGCATAACCGCGGCCTCTTGAGTCGTACGCGAAGGTGAGCGCGCCGGCCTCGACGGAGGCCGAGCCGAGTTCTCCCGTGATCCGCAGCAGTGCCGGTCCGCGCGCCGGGCCCGCCGCCCAGGCCAGGCGGTGTTCCCCCTTCGGCACGATCGCGATCCCAGCCCCCGACGGCCACGGCACTCCGTCCACGTCCAGACAGGTGTCGGCGGCCCCGTGCGGCGAAAACACGGTCGTGGCCGTCTCCGCCCGTATGCCGGTGTCCAGCGTCTCAACCGCGCCCGCGATGGCGCTGGGGAGGTGGGCCAGGTCGTTCGGCGCCAGCGTCGCCACCGAGAAGATGCCCAGGCGGCCGCCCGCGCGCCCGGCCGACATGACCGCCAGATCGAGCTCAGCGCCGGTCATCGTGTCCGTAGGCGCCGTGTCTTCGCGTGGGACGACGTTGATGTCGAGGAAGACCTCGCCCGGATCGAGCAAGGGCACTACGGCCGGCACGAGACGGTCGTAGCGGAGCGGGCCTTCCGTCCAGGTTGTGAACGGGTCTTCCACCTGGAGCGACGCCCCGCCGCGTTTCGCGACCTCGGCCAACCGGGCCACGTCGCTACCGACGGAGCGGCCGTGGACCGGGTCGAGACGGTCGTCGACAACGGTTAGCTCGAACTCCAACTCCCTGGCCCGCGGCAGGGAGTTGAGACGTGTGAGGAGCTGGTCGTTCAGGGTGACAACGAGATCCTTGCGCCAGTCCTTGAACTCCTCGTCATGCGTGGCCGGATCCTTGCCGAAGAGCTTGAGCGCCGAGGGGTGAAAGGGCGTGTAGTTGTCCTGCTTGATGTCCGGCTCGAAATACATCTCCGCGAGGTTGACGCCGTCCCAGTCGAAGCGCTTGAGGAATGGCTCCCACTGCGCCCAGGCGAGGTCGAGGCATGCCGGGTCTTCGAGCGCGATGAGCGAGCGCCAGTCGACCTTGGCGTCGCGGCCCGTGGCGGTCTTCTCGCGGCACTCCGGGTGGTCCTCCCACATCAGGAGGTTCACCATGGGCGGCTCGAGCCAGGCGTAGGCGAGGATTCCGCGCGCGTGCAGCGCGCTGATGAGCGCCGCGTAGTCGAAGTCGTTGGCGGGGTCGCGGAAACCGAAGTTCCAGCCGGCGATCTGAACGGCTCGAACACCGGACAGACGCTCGGCCACCAATTCCGGGTGCTTCTTCAGGTCGTCGGGGAGGCTGCCGG
>JAKALX010000480.1 GCA_021823905.1 Chloroflexota bacterium
CGCCTCAATCCTGGAGGGGGACTGGGGTCAGAGCGCATTTAGTCGTTCTGACATAATGCACCATTCCTTTCGTAACAGTGTGTTTCTCCCGTGTTTTGCGGGCTAGAACAGTTTCAACTGGCTCGGATCGGCTGGTAGCGGTCTGGGTAGACTGAGTTGAACACGGCGAACGGCTTCCAGGACTTTCGGCAGGGAGAGATCACTTTTCCGGATCACGAAGGGGAAGCCGGGGGCGGGCTGGTCTGCCGGCAAGATGGCTCCCTGGACCAGGCGATGCACGCTCATCGTGCTGATGCCTAAAGTCCGGGCCGCTTCCTCGCCGGTGAGCAGTCCTTGCGACTCTTTCTGTGCGGCGTCGAAGGGCGCGATGCCGTGGCGCTGCCGGAACTGTCGCAGCGACGTCGCGGTCCAGGTCTCCGCGCCGCATCGCACGCCGTTGCGGTTCAACGCATGCGCGAGCCCCGCGTCGTCGCACACCGCACGCAACACGCCGATCACCAACTTCGCTTCCGCCGTATGCCCGCGCCCGGGACGGCCCACCCGCGGAACCGTCAAGGGCGTGTGATGGCCGCCTGTCCAGTGAATCCAAAGCTCCACCGTCTCACGCGATCGGCCCGGCTGAACGATCACCTCCTCGACCAACAGCCGCACGATCTGCTTCTTGAGCGTCACGTCCGCCTGGGGCGCCTCCCACACCGTTTCCACTCGCTCGCCCAACGACTTCAAGCGTCTCAGTTCCGCTTCGCTCAGGGGCGCACCTCGGCGCTGCTGAAATTCTTCCACACGCGCACGGGCCGCCGACGCCTGCGCCAACGCTTCGTTCCAGCGTCGCTCCAGCTCCGCGGCCACCAGCCGGTTCTCCGGCTCGATGCGGTCGTACTGCCGTCGCGCCCGCTCCGCTTCGTACTCGCGCTGCTTCAATTCGTCCGAGAGGCGTTGTTGCTGTTGCCGGTACTCGTGGTCGCCCAACTCGGCGGCGCGTCGCGCCGCCTCGATCCCCGCCGGCTGAAGAACCTCCAAGAGCACCTGCGAGAAGAGCGGCTCGATCCGCCGCCCGGAAAGCGACAACCGCTCGCAGCGCCGTTCGCGTCCTCGCCATCCGTCGCGGCAAACGTAACGCGGATCTCCCGATCGATCGTAATGCACCGCCAGCCGCCGGCCGCAGCGACCGCAGCGCAACAGTCCGGCCAACAACGCCGCGCCCTCGCGGGGAGCTGCTTGCGAGGCATCGCCCTTCATCGTCGCATTCCCTTGGATCTTGGCCAGGTTCCGCTGGTGCCGCTCCCAGCTAATATACGCGGGGAAACGGCCCTGTTCCATGACCTGCCATTGATCGGGCGGCACCAGGCGCCGGCAACGCACCCGTTCGCCTTCCTCGCTCCGCCGGACGATGGTCCGCGTGCGACCGATCACGTAGGCGCCCGTGTAGGCGGGATTCTTGAGCATCCACAGCAAACGGCTGTAATTGGCCGGCAGCCACTGTACGTTGTGCGGATCGTCGCCGTGGGCCACATAGGGCAATGGCTCCTCGTGGTCCAGGTACCACTGGCAGAGCTTCATCACGCTGGGCATCTGGTCGAACCTCTGGAACATCCGGTCGAGGCTGTGTTGCACGCGCTGGTTGGGATGTTTTCCCAGTTGCGGATGTTTGTCCGCTCCCTGACCGCGGACCTCGACGTAGCCCGTGGCGATGTTGGGGAACATCTCCCCGCGCCGAGCCTTCTCCCACCAACAGGTCTGCATGCGTTGCCGGAGCAACCCCAGTTCGTATTCGGCCAGCACCCCTTCGATGCCCAGGATGACGCGGTCGTGAGGATCGTCGGGGTCGTAGATTTTCTGCTCGTCCGCCAGCAGGACGTTGGCGAAGATGCAGTCGCGAAGCAGCAGTTGCCAGGCGGCGTTGTCGCGTGCCCATCGCGAGACCTCCACGGCCAGGATGATGCCCATCTGACCGGCGATGACCTTCTCCGCGAGTTCGTGATAGACGCCTCGGCCATAGGTGGAACTGCCCGATTTCGCGCCTTCCTCGAAGACCACAACTCGCTCGTCGGGCCATCCCAGTTGCCGGGCGCGCTGTGAGAGCGCACGCTGCCGCCGCGTGCTCTCCTGGTTGTTGCGGACTTGACCGGGACCACTTTGTCGCACGTAGACGCCGGCCAGACGCTGAAGATGATGGGCTTGGATCTTTTCGTTCATGTGGGATTTCCTTTCGTGAGGGTTGGCTCCTGACAAGCGCAGCGAACGGTCGGTTGAAGGTGTCGCAGCAGGAGCAGGGCCAGGCAGTCGAGGAGTTGTTCCTGGGTGGGGCCGTCCAGGCTGTTCCAGACGTCGGACTCGGCGTGAAACAGCGGAAGGGGATGGACACCGGAAGATGGTCGTGCGTTCATCTACGATCTCCTGAACGTTGGAAGCGGATCTTCCCGGATTCAGGAGTCGAGTATCGCTGAGGGATCTCGCTGGTCAATCGCCGTCAACAGATCATCCAGTTGGCGCAAGGCCTGGCAGGAAGCAAATGGCTGCCATCCAAAGGTGAGCAGCGCGCAGCGTGCCGCATCGGTCATCCACGAGGGCAAGCAACGCCGATCCTCTGAGACTTCGACGAGCAGTTGACCCCTCCGTCCCTTGGCATCGAGTTGGATGGCACGCACCTCTTGGCCGAAGAGTGGGTGCAGAAGGTACTCGATTCTGACGACGCTCGGATAGCGGGCATTATCCGACAACGCCTTTAGACGTTAGCCCAGTTCCGCCACGAGTTTTGAGACTGTCCGATTCAACGCGTCGCCGCCGGCCTCCACCCGCGCCAGGGCCCCACGCACGCCGCCGTGACTGCGGTAGCCCAAGGCCTCAGCCACGTGCTTAACGGGGTACCCAAAGCACCGCCGCGCCAGATAAGCCGCCACCGCCCGTGTGCGCATCGTCGCTGCGACTGCCCGGCGTCCAGGTGGCCACGTCCCGGCCGAAGTGCGCCGCGACGGTAGTGGCGATCCGCTCCAGGGAGGGGCGGCAGCGGAACGGCGCCAGTTGCGGCAAAGCCGCGTCGGGCGCTCGCTGCCCGACGAGCCCT
>JAKALX010000054.1 GCA_021823905.1 Chloroflexota bacterium
TACCATGACCATGCACGCTCCTCTTTGACCCGCGTCGGCTGCAACCGAGGCGGGTCGCTCGTTCTCAGGCGGTCGCTGCGCTCGGTTCGTCGGCGGTTGATTTCGCCTCGTAGCCGTGCGTTCCGAGCCAATCCGTGAGGATGCCCAGCACAAGGGCACGTACGGTGCATTCGCGGTCTAGCGCGGCGCGCTTCAGAAGCCACCGCACGCGGGCGTTGGGGATTGAGACGTAGAGTCCTTGTCGGTCCATTCGGGGTTGACGACCTCAAGTCGTAGTCGCCCGGAAACGCATCCGGACGCGACTCGATCGTCTTGCTAGCGACTGGCCAAAGCTAGTGAAGAGAATTAGACTATGGGGCGTGGCCAAGGCTGAAAATCACGAGTTTGATACTCATACGCCTAAGCGAGAGCCCGAAAGCTGGCTAACCCCGACTGCAGCGCGTGCTCAGGCGGCTGACTGCGGCTGCCTAGTCGAGTACATGCAGTTCCGTCGGTGGCTCGAATGGGAGCTTCTGCCCCAGCCCACAGACGGACGATTCCCGCCATCGATCGTCGAACGGTTGGTGCGGATCGTGGAGCAAGGGCGAAAAACGACTGCGCTTGAGCGCCGGGTCCTCGTGCTTGGCTCCGAGTTCAGAGATCCACCGGTTCCGAGCGCCAAGCTCAGACAGGCGATGGAAGCGCTGATACCCAAGATACGGGCGAAGGCACGGATTCTGAGGACTGTCCACGAATCGCTCTCCCAATTGGGGGGAGAGTTCCAGGCATTACCGCCGCGGAAGCGTCGATGGACACCTCCCGCCACGGCGGATGATTGGCTGACCATCCTTCACGGCATCACCGAAGAGCATTTCGAGAGTCGACGCGAAGCTCTTTACATCTGGACTTCCATGCTGCGATCTCGGTTTCCAGACCGGTTCCCCGCGGCCATTCCCGACGAAGAACTCTTCACGGCTGTCGTGGTTCGTGACGCAGCTATGAGAGGTGGACAGATCAGAGAGGGTTGAGCGAGGCATACAGAACCCCCGCGACGGCTGGCACCGTCCGGGGGCACGGCAACGGAGGTTAGGTCCGATGCAAGAGCAAGGTACGGTCGCGATCGGCGCGAAGACAACTCGATCCGGGGTCAAAGACGGACTGTTGGTGGTGAGCGGCTACGGAGTCCGCATCGCGGTGGGGCGCAGTCACCTGACCATCGCCGACGGATTCCCAGACGAGCGGCGGTCGTTCCGCCTCTCGCGGGCCACGTCGCGATTGAAGCGACTGGTCATGCTTGGGCATTCCGGTACCGTCTCTCTCGAAGCGATGCGCTGGCTTCACGACGTTGGAGCGGCGTTCGTGCAGATAGATGCCGATGGAACCGTGATCACCGTCTCGGCTCCACAGGGAACCGACGAACCGCGGCTCCGAAGATTGCAGGCCCTTGCCCCGTTCACCGGCGCCGGGCTAGCGATCGCCCGCAACCTGATCCGGTTGAAGGTGGAGCGACAGGCGAATGTGCTGAGCCGCATCCCGTCGGAGCCAGGCGCGGCCATCGATTTGGACGAACAGCTCGCGGCCGTCGATCGAGCTGAGAGCATCCCAACTCTTCGGATGGCTGAGGCGAACGCTGCCAGAGCTTACTGGTCTCGCTGGGCGTCGCTCCCGGTTCGCTTCGCCCGGCACGACCAACCCCAAATCCCCGCCCACTGGGCGACGGCGGGGAACCGGGTGTCGCCGCTTTCGGGTTCTCCACGCAAGGCCGCGAATCCCGTTCAGGCGATCCTCAACTACCTGTACGCCATCCTCGAAGCCGAGACCCGAATCGCCCTGCTGACCGTCGGTCTCGACCCCGGTCTCGGCGTGCTGCACACCGACCTCGCTGCTCGCGACTCTCTCGCCCTCGACGTGATGGAAGCCGTCCGATCCGAAGCCGACGCGATTGCTTTGGAGCTGATACAGCGTCGCACCTTCGCCGCCCGCGATTTTCACGAGATGCGCGATGGCGTCTGTCGCCTCGTGCCGCCACTTCCCCAATCGCTGGCTTCGTCCGCCGTGCGCTTCCGCCACGCGTTCGGTCCCGTTGTCGAATCCGTCTGCAAGCAGCTCGTGCAACAGAGCCCTGCTTCGGCTGTGTTCTCCGAGTCCCTCTCTGCCCGGCTGATCAAGTCCGTCCCTCTGCCGACTCACCTTACCGAAGCCAACCGAAGCGCTGGACGAGACTCGGTCCGGAATCGGCCACCGCGCCAGCCACTTCTACCTCGCGTCGTCAGTGAATCCGCGTGTCAGACTTGCGGCCAGGTCGTTCCCAGCGACCGGGACTACTGCGACGACTGCCTACCGGAATACCGCGAAGAGGCGGCGCAGACGTACGGTGCGTTGGCTGTCGAACGCCTTCGCCAGAAGCGAGCCCGCGGCGAAGACCCGACCCACACCCCCGATGCGCGCGCGAAACAGGGTCGCACCAACTCAGCGAACCGTGCCGCCGAAGCGGAATGGGATCGGCTTCACCCCGACACGCCCGATCCTTCGACGTTCACCACCGACATTCTCCCGCTGATTCAGCACGTCTCCAATCGCGCCCTCAGCCGCGCAACCGGCCTCTCCGTCACGTGGTGCGCTGCCATCAAGGCTGGGAGGGCGGTGCCACATCCGAGGCATTGGGAGGCAATGCGAGCCAACCGCCGGTAACGGTCACCGACGGCGCGCTCCAAGATTTGCGTGACACGAACTAACGCCCTAAGCTAGCGGCCTTCCGAGAGAAGGCGGATCTCGAATGTCAACCGCGCCGAAAGTAGCACGACCTCCCGTGGCAGGAAGCCAGCGAGGCCGGGTTATGCCACTCCGATATCGGTCGAAGTCCGCTCGCCGAAGATGTTCCCGAGCCGCGGGCGCCACACGACATCCTCCCCAAACGCCCTCGAGGCAACACAGACGGGTATTCGACGGTCAGCCCGCTACGGTATCCAGGCGCCAAGCGGCAATTGATCCCCTACGTGCGCCGCCTCCTAAAGGCTCAGGCTTCCGAAATCGGGACGTTCGTGGAGCCATTCGCGGGGGGTGCGTCCGTCGCTCTGCAGTTGGCGGCGGAGGGTACTGTTCGCCGCATCATACTGGCGGACGTGGATGACCTCATTGCTAGTTTTTGGACCACCGCCGCTTTCGACACGACGTGGCTGATTGATGCGATGTGGGATCTCGAAGTGTCTGTTTCCGAATGGGAGCGCTTCCGCGCGTCTACCCCGTCATCGACCCGCGATAAGGCACTCAAGTGCCTATTCCTCAATCGCACCAGTTATTCCGGAATTCTCCATCATCGTGCGGGACCGATCGGCGGGAAACGCCAGACGGGTCCAAACCTCATCAATTGTCGCTTCTCCAAAGAGACTCTTCACAACCGCATCGCCAAAGTTGGGTTATTGGCTCAGACTGGCTCACTCACTGCGGTCTGGAATACCGACTGGAAAGACACAGTTGCACGCGCCACTACATCATGCTCTAGCTCGATCGGAACATTGCTCTTTTATTGCGATCCACCGTTCTATGCAAAAGCACAGGATCTCTATCGTTACGCCTTTACGCACGCTGACCACGCTACGCTTGCCTCAGCGCTCCGCACGTTAGAGAGCTCTTGGCTGCTATCCTACGATGATCATGCGGAAGTCCGAAAGCTATATCTCGACCACGCGAACAATGGGTCGCAACTAATCATGTTTGCGGCCGAGTATCGAGCGTCCGCCGCGTCGCGGAGAGCAACCGAACTACTCGTTACGAATCTTCCCGTCACAGTCATTCCGGAGGGACTGCCATGACCTTATCAGGGATTGCGGCTGCCGCCGCCGCTTCAGCGAGCGCCATTCGGCGCCTTCTTGACGGCGCTATCCCCATCGGAGGGATCTATCACCTCGACTTCGAAACAGCCACGGTCTTGACGAACGATGACTGGAAACGAGAGGCGGCCGGTGTGCCCCGCGGTTCGTTTCTCATAGCCACGACCCTTCGCAACGACAATCAGGGATCTTCCGCGGACGATGACGAACTCATTCTCCTCCGTGTCGAGGGCCTCGGCAGCCTTCCGAACCAAGCTGAGCTAGTCGAGACTCGGATGGACACGATGCGGGCAATGACGGAGCAAAACCGGCCCGCCGCCGATGTTCTCGACCCGTATACCCAAGGCCAGATTCAATGGAGCGCGCTCGACTGCCGAGTTCTCGGCACATTTTACGATGATGTCGTACGCACGCACCCCTTCGTCGAATGGGGCAGTGACATCGATAATTTGTACTCGGCAGCTCGCTACGTCGTCTATAAGCCGTCTGCCGATACGCTATCGTTTGTTTCCTCATACCCGCTCGCGACGGCCGAAGAACTCATCCTTGGCGTCACGCCAAATAGAATTCGTATCGGCTTTGTGCGATATTCGTCCACTAGGCGACGCTCCAGGGCGAGCGGTAGCGACAATGTTCCGGTCTATGTACGTGTCGCTGACTTCGTGTCAATGAAAGACCGCAGTATTCGGCATGACTCGGTCGGGGAAATCGAACACGATGAAGATCATAGCGACAGCTGTTTTCCAGCATTCGCGCATGATGGACACGCCCATTGGTCAACTCCTTTTTGATCCGGCTGGCGAGTACGCAAACTTCAATCTGCAAGACCAGACGGCGTTGAGGCTTTTGGGTAAGGACTGGGTCAGCATCTATCAGTTCGGTGCTACGGGCACGGATCCAGCCATCAAACCGTTGCAAGTCAACTTTTTCGACGAGGCGCAGCGGCCTCTGACCAGAACAATCATCGAAATGGTGTTGGCAGGTGAGAAAGCCGGGTACATCGACAATTTTCGCGCCATTGAGCTCGGTGACCCCGAGCGAGGAGAGTTTCCTGACGGAACCGATGGCGAAAACGAGTTCAGACGGACGATGGTCCACCGCGGCCGCACTCGCGTGGCGTTCTACGCACTATTGGCTAAGGCTGGGTATTCCGTTCCCCAAAACTGGGCGGGGATTCGATTCAGCATTAAAGGCGACCTGGCGGATCGGTGCTTAGCGGCCGCAGCCAACTGCCTCACGAAAGGAACAGGCTCGGCGGCCGGGACAGCCACGGTGCGGACAGGTGCAGGCCTCACTGCATTCATGGATTGGGTGGTAGGCAATTGGACCAATGTGGATGTGGCGGACTTCGGCAAGGATGAGCAATTCAAGGCTGTCAAGGCCGTATACGACAAGAGTGGCGGTTCCGTGGCTTTCAATCGTCTGGCAGCCAATCGGCAGTTCCATAATCCCGTAGCAGCCCGTGATTACTGTGACGAGATATACGATGAATTGTCTCTAGGGAAGATAGTGATCGTTGATCTGTCTAGGGGCGACGAGTCTGCGATTCAGGTATTGTCGGAGAGAATCGTCAACCGCTTGATAGAACGAGCGTCGTCTCGCTTCGCGCACGGTGACGCACCGAAGAAGATGCAAGTCTTTGTGGAAGAGGCTCACCGGTTGTTCGATCGCGCGGAGTTCGCAAAGCGCGAGAAGGATCCGTGGGTGAGACTTGCGAAAGAGGCAGCCAAGTACGAGATCGGCCTCGTTTACGCCACTCAAGAGGTCTCGTCAGTTGAGGAACGGGTTTTGGCAAATACCCATAATTGGGTCGTCGCCCATCTCAATTCGAAGAGGGAGATCAGGGAGCTTTCGAACTACTACGATTTTGCGTCGTTCGCGGACGATATTCTGCGGTCCGAGGACCGAGGGCACGCTCGCATCAAAACACTGTCTGGGAAGTTCATCGTTCCTGTGCAAATAGAGCGGTTCGATCATAGCTTGATCAACCAGGCTCGGGCGTCAGCCGGCCTAGCCCCCGTGACGATTGATGCGGGCGGCAAAGTCATCATTCCAGAAGACGGTTAGGGGGCCGCGGATGCCATATGCACGTGGCGCAGGGAAGTTCGAACGAGCGAACAGGCTTGGGCATGTATCCGTAGCCAAGAACTTGGTGATTCGCACGGCGGTGGAAAGATGGGGTGAGCCCCCCGCGGCCCAATTGGACCGACCCGGTGTGGAGGAACGCTTGGCGTCGGTCGAGTCGCTCAATGGCCACGACCATGAGACGACGTTCGTGGTGGCGTTCGATGGCTCACTTCAGGAGGTGGAGGCACGAGAGGAGTATCCATCCATCAAGGTCGGATATCTTCAGATCGCTGGAGTCGCGGTGGACCTGCCAGCGTTCTTTGCGGCCCGCACCGGGCCGTTCATCGATCCACGGCGCCTCGCCAAGGCCTCGCAGAGCCAGATCATCAACGCTGCTCTGCCGAGCGCGAACATTCCCGCCAGGGACGGGGGGACCGTCACTGAGAATTGGCGCCGCGAAGTGTTCGAGACTTTCTCACGACAGGGCGTTGATGATTTCGGAACAGGTACGATCAGCCTTCTGGATGCCATTTATTATCTCCACGGATCACCGGAGGTTAGAGCCGATACCATCACAGTCGGTGTCTGCCCGTACAAGACAGAGGACGACTGCTCCGCAAAGTTCATCGAAGTCCCGCCCGAGGGCACTTCGTGTCCTACGTGTGGCCGAGTGGTGTGGCCCACGGACGTGCTTCGGACTCACGAGGAATTCGACGAAGAGGGCTCTAATCTAACCCCATTAACTCGGTTGATGAATAGTGCGGAGAGACTTCTTTGTGTTGCCTATCTCACCGGCTTTGCTAAGACAGCGCCTTCATTATTGTCACGTATTGCGTTCGTGACAGACGGCCCGTTGGCTTTCTTTGGCACAACTGCGAAACTAAAATCGCAAATGATATCATTCCTTAGTCATTTGAATAATATGCTTTTGCAACGGGGTATGCCGCCGCCGTTATTGGTGGGAATCGAAAAGAGCGGTTTGTTTGTCGATCATGCGCACGCAGTGACGAAAGCTATTCCGGCGGGGTACTTGGTGAATCTTGACGAGCTTTATATTCGGCAGCGAGTGAAGCGCAAGACGAGCAAGGGATTGTACGGCGTAGATGAGTTCTATGGGCGGCGCTTCTTCTTCAAGACCACTTCGGGCAATACATTGGTCGTAACGGTGCCGCGCATTTCTGGCCAGCCGTATGGAGATTCGCCAGGCTGCGATTCATTGGATGAATATCCAACGCTCAGACCCATTCTCAGACTCCTCGACCGGATCGAGACCCGCCTATATCCAGATGCCGTGATCCCGATCGCTCTAGCGCACTCAGCTGCCGCTCTACCGCTG
Organism: Chloroflexota bacterium; assembly: GCA_021823905.1. Taxonomy (GTDB): domain Bacteria; phylum Chloroflexota; class Dehalococcoidia; order Tepidiformales; family Tepidiformaceae; genus JAKALX01. Next base: position 7,213 of record JAKALX010000054.1, read on the forward strand.
GGCACTGGGAGCGACGTTCTCCAAATTTTGGCGAAAGATTTGATCACGCTTTCGGCGGGAGGCCGAGACTCATCTTGAACAGTTCGTTGAACAGTCGCGCCGAGGCGGACCGAGGATCGGACGTTTGGCTCCCCGTATCTTCTATCCCCTCAATGCGTGCGTGAGTTCATGGGCGCGGGCTGATCCGGACTGACCCTACTCGAGCAGAGACATAAGGGTGGCGCTGTTTATTCGGGCGGGTCCGAATTCGCCGATGACCGGCTGGGGCGAATCAGATCGCCTCGGCGTCCGGTTGGGGCCGGTCGCTGTGATGGGGAGGCTCGGCGGGCGCGACCGCCTCCACATCAATCTCGGAGATGTGCCCAACGTTGACATCCTCTCGAAGTTCCACCTCCTGGAGGAACCAGGTCAGGCCAAACGCGATCAGGCCGAGCGGGACGGTCACCAGGAACACGACCTGGAGAGAATCGGCGAACGATTGGATGACTCCGATTCGCGCGAGATCCGGGAGGTGGTCAATGACCTGCCGGCTGCGGCCCAGCACGCTCCCCGAGGGCGAGCCGAGCTGCTGGAGGAGGCGGGCGGGGACGTTACGCGGGACGTAGTAGTCGAGGCGGTTGTTGAGGATCGTTCCGAGAATCGCAACACCGAAGGCTCCGCCCATGGAGCGAAAGAAGGTCACTCCGGCGGTCGCGGCGCCGAGTTGCTCGTGGGCGACCACGTTCTGGACCGCGAGCACGAGTGTCTGCATGAGCATGCCGAGTCCAGCGCCGAGCACGAACATGTAGAGCGACGACTCGACTCTGCTGGTGCCCACATCGAGGCGCGAGAGGAGGAGGAGGCCGACAGTCGTGATGAGGCTGCCGGCGATCGGGAAGACGCGGTACTTCCCCCGTCTCGAGATGATCCGGCCCGAGCTGATTGACGTCAGCATCAGTCCGGCGACCATCGGTACGACGAGCAATCCAGATTCCGTCGCGGAGGCGCCGGTGACGATCTGGAAGTAGATCGGCAGGAAGACGGTCGAGCCGAACATCGAAAGCCCCACGAGGAAGCTCACGCCGGACGACACGCGGAACACGGGGTTTCGGAACAGGGCGAGCGGGAGAATCGGTTCGGACGCGCGGCCTTCCTGAACGACGAATGCCGCGAGGAGCATGACGCCGATCACGGCGAGGCCGATGACGGTCGGGGAACCCCAGGGGTATTCGTTGCCGCCCCAGACTGTCACGAGCAGCAGTGCGCTGACGCCGGCGACGAGCAACCCGGCGCCGAGATAGTCGACGCGGTGTTCGCGGCGCACGAACGGGAGATTGAGCACGGCGGAGGTGACGACGAGCGCAACCAGTCCGAGCGGAAGGTTGATGTAGAAGATCCAGCGCCAGGAGAGGCTGTCCGTGAAGAAGCCACCGACGAGGGGGCCGACGACGCTCGACGTGGCGAAAACCGCGCCGGTGTAGCCCTGATAGCGGCCGCGTTCGCGGGGCGCAACGATGTCCCCGATGATGATCATGCTCATCGACATAAGCCCGCCACCGCCGACGCCCTGGAGACCGCGCGCGAGCACCAGGGTGAGCATGTTCGGCGCGGCACCAGAGATCATCGAGCCGACGAGAAAGATGGCGATCGCGAACTGAAAGAGGATCTTCCTGCCGTAGAGGTCGCTGATCTTGCCGAAGAGCGGGACGGAGGCGGTCGACGTGAGGAGGTAGGCCGTAACAACCCAGGAGAGGTGATTCAGGCCGCCGAGGTCGCCGACGATCGTGGGAAGCGCGGTCGACACGATTGTCTGGTCGAGCGACGCGAGCAGCATGCCCAGCATCAGGCCACTGAAGACGATCAGGACCTGGCGGTGGGTGAGCTTTGTCTGTGGCGCGGTGGCGGCGGCCATTAGCGTTCCCCGATAGTGGCGGCCTGGCGGTTCGGGTCGCGGTTGGCGTAGCGGACGAAGTCCTCGGAAAAGCGGGTCAAGAGGTGCGCGAGCTGCGAGAGGTCAGCCTCGTTCCAGTCGCCCAAGAGGTCGCGGAGCACGCGTTGTCCGGCGGCGATCATCTGCTCGACCGCCATTCGGCCGTCGGGGGTGATCTCGATGACGATGCAGCGGAGGTCGCCGCCACGTTGCCTTCGAGCGAATCCCCGGTCGGTGAGGTGCTTCAGTGTGCGGCTCATCGTCGAGATGTCCACACCGCTTGTGGCGGCCAGCTCTGAGATCGTGAGGGGGCCCTGGTCGGTCAGCCGGGCGAGTGCAGTCAGGGCCGGCCGGGCGAGGTCGATGCCTGCTTCGCGGCGGAGACGCTCATCCGTCCCGGGCAGTTGTGCTTGCCGGGAGAGGGTCAGCCACGCGCGCTGGAGGGATGCGATTGTCGGGTCGGGATCCACCGGTCCAGTATAGGAAGAGTTGCTTGCAGCAAGCAACTAATGCCTCTCTTGTCCCTCATTTCGTGTACTGCCTGTACTCCCAGCCCTCGCGCCAGGTGAACGCGCTCACCATCAGCTCCTCGAGCGGGACCCGGTTGACGTAGTGCTCAAGCGCCCAATGTGTGGCCCGGTGGCCGATGACGAGGACGCGCCGGCCGTCCCACCGAAGCGGCAGGTCTTCCAGGAAACGGCCGACGCGGGCGACGGCCTCGCGCCAGCTTTCGCCGCCGGGGTGCGGGTCATCCAGGTATCGCGGCCGGTCGGTGTGTAGGGCAGGCGCCGCCGTACCGTTGCGAGTGCCGTAGTCGCACTCCCGCAGGCGCCAGTCGAGGAGGATGGGGATCCCGGTTCCCTCGAAGGCGATCAGGGCTGTCTCCACCGCTCGCCGGAGGTCTGAGGCGAAGACCGCCGCGAGGCCGTCGTTCTTCCGCCGTTCACCAAGGTCGCGAGCGAGCGCACGGCCCCGTTCCGACAGCTTTCCCTGGTTCCAGCCTGTGGCGATCCCCTGCTCGTTGTCCTCGCTGATGGAGTGGGTTTCGAAAACGATCTCGATCACGCCGCCACGGTATGCGGCGCCTGCCGCCGTCGGCAAGGCTGAATCGACAACCGTCACCAGGCGCCAATGCCGGGTGGTAGACTGAAGACGTGGACACGCCCGCTGCCAGCGACTGGGACCGCGAATACTTCCGCCGGATCGGCGAGTACAAGGCGGAGGCGAATGCTGACGCGCTGCGTCGTCACCTGGGGCGTCCATCTCTCGATCGCCTCGAGTCGAGTGTCAGCCGGAGCCTCGAATACAGTTCTCCGGAACGGATCGAGCGGCGCCTCGCGGAGGATGATCCCGCGCCTCTTTACGACAGCGCACGACGCCGTGGCCTCATCAAGAGCTGAGCGAGCCGAGCCGAACCAGGGCCTCATCACGTTCACGGCGGCTGTGTTCGCCCGCGCCGCACTCAAGGGGACCATCATCGGTGGGCTCGCGCGGAATCACTGGGAGCAGCCACGGGTGACGTACGACCTCGATCTGACGGTCGCGGCGGACAAGTCCGGGCTCGCCATGGTTGTTGAAAGCTTCGTTGACCACGGCTACGTGGTGGTTCGCAGTCAGGAACCTGACCAGCGGTCGGGACCCGACTTCGTTCAGCTTTACCACCCGCAACTGCACTACGTGGTCGAGTTCCAGGCGGCGAAGACGGCATTCCAGTCGCTCGTCATCGAGCGTGGGGTCCCAATCCCGGGTGCCGAGCCACTCACGGTGGCGTCTCGAGAGGACCTCGTTGTGATGAAGCTCATCGCCTTTCGTTCGAAGGACCAAAACGACCTGGACGAACTCGCCAGCCACGCCGACCTCGATTGGGCCTACGTCGAACACTGGGCCGGGGTGTGGGGCGTCGAGGATCGGCTGGAGCAGCTCCGCGGCTGGCTCGAGGACTAGCGTCTCGATAGAAGTGCGTCGTCGTTCACATCTCCTGCAGCAATCGACAATCGACAATCGGCAATCGGCAATCGACAATCGATCCCAGCCCATGATCTACCTCGACCACGCCGCCACGTCGCCCCTCCGGCCAGAGGCTCACGCCGCCATGGAGCCGTTTCTGGGCGAGACATTCGGCAACCCGAGCGGCCTGTATGCGGCCGGGCGCGAGGCACAGTCCGCTGTTGACCGCGCCCGGAGCACCGCGGCTCAGTGCCTGCGCGCCCGTCCGAGCGAGATCATCTTCACAAGCGGAGGCACCGAGAGCATCAACGCGGCGATGGTCGGAATCGCCTACGCGATGCGGCGCGCCGATTGCGGCAACCACGTCATCACGACAGCGATAGAACACCACGCGGGCATCCATGCGGCGCAGTGCCTCGAAGAGCTGGGCTTCGAGGTCACCTACCTGCCGTGCGATCGCTCTGGACACGTGAGGGCCACCGACCTGGCGGCCGCGCTCCGCCCGGAGACGGTCCTGGCGAGCGTGATGCTGGCAAACAACGAGGTTGGGTCCCTCCAGCCGATCGCTGATATGGCGTCGGCCATCCACGATTGGGCGAAGCGCCATGGCGGACACCGGGTGATGCTGCACACGGACGCGGTCCAGGCGCCGGGCTGGCTCGAAATCGACGTCAACGCGCTGGGTGTCGACGCGCTCTCGCTTTCTTCGCACAAGTTCGGCGGACCGAAAGGGAGCGGCGTCCTCTTCCTGCGCCGGGCGACGCCGTTTCGGCCGCTTTTGCACGGCGGCGGCCAGGAAATGCAGAAGCGCGCCGGGACCGAGAACGTCGCGGGCATTGTCGGGACGGCGACGGCGCTCGCGATTGCCAGCAGCGGCATTTCGGAGCGCTCGGCCCGCGTTGGCGCGCTGCGCGAGCGGCTGCGGGAGGGCATCGTCGCCGGCGTTCCGGATGTGCTGGTGAACGGCTGCCAGGTGAACTGCCTGCCGAACAACCTGAACATCTCGTTCCGGGGAATAGAGAGCGAAGCGCTGGTGGCGGCGCTCGATGCGCACGGGATTGCCGTGAGCTCGGGATCGGCGTGCTCGAACTCGACCTGGGAGCCGTCTCACGTCCTGATGGCGATGGGCGTGCCAATCCGGCAGGCGGTCGGGAGTGTGCGCTTTAGCCTCGGCGAAGGAACGACGGCCGCCGACGTCGATGGAGTCCTGGCGGTACTTCCGCGTGAAGTGGCGCGGCTGCGCGAGGCGACGACCGCTATCGCCCAGCACCTGGCCGAGCCGGCCTGATCCGGGCGGCTCAGCTACACCGCTGGCTCGCTCAGCGCCTGTTCGAGGCGTTCGTCCGAAAGGGCCTGCAACTGGCGGCGGGCGTCGTCGTGTTGCTTTTCAACGGTATCCCGCCCGGCTCGATGTTCCTTCGACCCGAATGTGTTCGTCTTCCTGGCGGTGTCGTCCAGGGCGTCGAGGGCCAAGCGGCGCTCGTCGTCGGGGCCGCGTTCCAACAGCTGGTTGATCTTCTGTTCCCGGTTCATCGGTTCCTCACGTTCAGTGTCCACCATAGACCACCTGGGCCGGTGTGCGTCAGACGAGAACGCAACCTTGCTGTCTCGACGCGGCTCGATCGGTCAAGAGCGGCAGGCGGCGACGCGCAGCCTCTGGGTCTCAGGGTTCGGACTCGCGACGTTCGGGCAGGATCTCGAACTGGCCGCCCTGGAGCGGCGTGATCGCCCGGAAGTGGCGGGCGTCGAACGTGAGCACGCGGCGCGTGTTGAAGCGCTGAGCGAGGACAACGATGGAAAGGTCGGCGAGACCGGGGCTCAGAGCGGCGTAGCGGTTCTCCAGGGTTACGATTGCCTGGTATTCCGGAAAGTCGAGGCACTGGACCTCGAAATCCCCATTCGCGACGTCCTGCAGCCAGCTCAGCCTTGCCTGGCGGCCGACTCGGGAACCAAGCATGTAGTCGATCTCCGCCGAGATCGGCGCGGGCACAATGAGCCGTCCACGTTCGAGTTGCAGCGCTCTCGACACGGCGCCGCGACGGTCGTCGTGCCGGTCGGCCAGCGCGACGATTGGCGCGGTATCAACGATGAGGGTCACTCGCCAAAGCCCTTGAGGTACTCTTCTTCGGGGATGTCCGCAATCGTTCCGCCCGGACCTTCTCCCGATGCCTCCACCAGGAAGTGGCGACGGCGGGGCGGGCCCGCGTCGTACGCCGCGATCGCCTCGCGGAGAACGGCGGCCTGCGATTTGCCCTCGTCCTCAGCCAGGCGGCGAAGGACGGCTGCGTCGTGCTCGCTCAAGTAGACGCTCGTCTTCTTCATGAACGTAGGGTACCACGTAGGGCATAGGCCCGATAGAACCGGACCTCTACCGGCCGGATATCGCCGACGGCCGCTTGAGGTAGAACCGGCGGCCTTCGATCGCGACCAGCTCCCAGCCGTCGGCGCCGAGCGCGTTGAGGGCCGCCAGTAGGCTCACGCCGCGAAGCCTGCGCCGTTTCAGTCCGTGGGACGCTCGCCGCCGGAGGGTTGAGAGGAACAGG
>JAKALX010000481.1 GCA_021823905.1 Chloroflexota bacterium
GTCCACCGCAACGCCCACGGCAACTCCCACCGGCACGCCGACTGCAACACCGACGCCAACGCCCTCTGGCCCTCCGACCGAGGGTTCCGGCAGCGGCGGCACTCCTCCGCATGAGTAGGATCTGAGATGGCGGAAACCCTCGCGCGTGCCCGCTGCGCCTCCTGCGGCAACGGCCTTCCCTACGAGGCCTGGTCTCGCGGGCAGTCGTCCTGCGACAACTGCACGCGTCTTGCGAGCCGTGCGGGTCCGGCGGCGACCTACGTTCGCGGACCGGCACCCAGCCGCGCCCCGTCCGGGAGTCAGCCACGAGCCGTGGATCCCACCGGCGCCACCGCCGCCTATGAGCGGATCTTCGACGACATGCCCGACGAGCTCGTCGATGAGCTCGTGGCCGCGCTCGAGTCCGAGATGGAGAAGCTCGAGCGCGAGAAGACGCCGAAGAGCCCGGTGCACGAGGTTCTCGAGGAGCTCGGGTTCAACCATTCGCCACGCGAATGGCAGTGGGCAGCCTGGGGCTTCGCCGCCGGGTTCGCGGCGAACGTCGTCCTGGCCAAGTACGCCCAGATGACCTCTGGCGGCTCTATGACCGAGTTCGCCGGGCCACTCCTCATCGGCGGCATCGTCGCGGGCGCCACCTGCGGCGCCATCGGCTGGGGCACGGCCAAGCTGCGTGGACACTGATCGCCGGCAGCGCGGCGAACGTTTCGAACCTGCGTCTCGCAGTCCGGGTCAGGCCGCCTTTTGCACGTGGACCAGGTGGTTCACCAGGGTTCCCGAGATCTTGGCGAACGCGGATCCGGGCTCCATCGCAAGGCTCGCCTCTTTGCCTTTGCCGGTGACCGCCAGTCCGAGCACCCGCGCGGCTTCCTTGTGGAACTCCGCGTGCAACTGGCGGATCTCCTCCCGCACGGCCGGCGATGGGAAGCTGAACTTCCCGTCCCCGTAGAGCCACTTGCCGAAGGCGCACTGGCTGTCCTGGCTGACAACCGCGACGTCGAACTCGCTGTTGCCCGTCGCGATCGCCTGGCGCAGCCGCACCTTCCACTGCCCGTGCGCGGCCACAGCCGCGTTGACCTGCTCAGCGAACGAACTCATGGTTGTTTCCCCTTCCCAACGTGGGCGTTATTCCTCGTTGCATTCTGGGTGTCGACAGATGTCGTTCGTGGGTGAAGAGGATTCTGAAGTTTTGTCGTTCACCGGTCCGAAACTAACCACGACCCCGGCTGCCACCCGACGCCTGGTGTCTAACCTTGCGCCTTACGCCCCTCCCGCGATCCTCGAATTGCGCCTCCGCAGATGCCGGCGCGGGAGTGAACGCGCATGAAGATCCTCGTCACCGGTGGCGCCGGTTTCATCGGCTCGCACGTCGTCGAAGCCTATCTCGCCCAGGGGCATGAAGTCCGCGTTGTCGATAATCTGTCGACCGGCCGGCGTTCCAACGTCCCCCGGGAGGCGCGCCTCCACGAGGTCGACATCCACTCCCGCGAGACCGAAGCGATCTTCGCCGAGTTCAAGCCCGAAATCGTCAACCATTTCGCAGCCCAGGCAAGCGTCAAGGTCTCCACCGGCGATCCCGTTTTCGACCTCGAAGTGAACGGTGGCGGCACCGCGAAGATCGCGATGCTCGCCGCCCAACATGGCGTGAGGAAACTCATCTATGCCTCGACCGGCGGCGCCCTCTACGGCGATCCCGACTTCGTCCCCGTCCCCGAGACGCATCCCATCCGTCCGCTCTCCCCCTACGGCACGTCGAAGCGCGTCGGGGAGCTCTACGTCGACCTCTTCGCCCGAACCCAGGGGCTCGACTACACGATCCTTCGCTACGCCAACGCCTATGGCCCCCGCCAGGACCCCCACGGCGAAGCCGGCGTCGTCTCGATCTTCACGGGCCGGATGCTTGCCGGCGAGCAGTGCACGATCGACGGCGACGGTGAGCAGCAGAAGGACTACGTCTACGTCGGCGACATCGCCCGCGCCAACGTCCTCGCGCTCTCGCGCGGCAGCGGCCAGGCGATCAACGTCGGCACTGGCAAGGGCACGTCGGTCAACCAGATCTTCAACGCGCTCCGGGCCGCCACCGGCAGCACCGTCGAGCCGCGCTTCGGCCCTCCGCGTCCCGGCGACGTCCGCAACATCTGGCTGGACAGCTCGCTTGCCGGTCAGGCCCTCGGCTGGAAGCACGAAGTCGAAATCGACGAGGGCATTCGCCGCACGGTCGACTCGTTCCGCTGACGGGCGGCCGCACGCTCGGCCGGGCTCAACTGGCCTACGGGAGGGCCGCAACGGTCAGGGGCTGATCGCGAACGTCAACGTCACGGCGGTGTCGACCCGGAACGCCGGCTCCGCGTCGAACGGCTTGATCCACGCGTTTGCCGGGCCCGATGCGTACAGCACGCTGGGGTCGTTGCCGCACGGATCCGTCACCGGTCCGTAGGGCAGGCAGTCCCCATCCGTCCGGAACCACGCCTGGAACTCGCCCAACGACCGCGGACAGTGCGCGCCGACCAGCGGAGGCCGGGCCATCGTTGTTCGCCCAGGCTCGGTCAGCGCATCGACTGCCAGCGCAGCAGGCTTGCCAGCGAGCGGCCGGCCCGCGCGATGCTGGGGTAGGTCGCGAGGCCGTTCCGCCAGCACAGCTCCTGGAACTCGGCGGCGTTCTCGAACCCTTCCATGTCGATTGACGAGCGGATCGCCACGACCACCGGCTTGCCGCCGTCGTCCTGCACCTTCGCCAGACTCTCCACCTGTGCACGCAGCCGTGCCTTGCCGGCCAGCCCGCTGAGACGCCCCATCGGCCCGCCGCTGAACCCCGTGTGGTAAAGAATGACGTCGATGTTCTCGGCCCGCATGCAGGGCATCAGCGTCGCTTCAAACCCCTTCTCGTCGAACATGCTCATCGTGTCGATCGGATTGCGGATGCTCGTCCCGGCCTCCTGCGTCACCTTCGCCAGTTCTGCCTGCGTCTCCGGCAGCAGGGGAGGTACTTTGAGCCCCGCCGCGTCCAGGTCGTCGGCCGCGAGCACGCTCGCGCCGCCGCCGCCGCCAACA
>JAKALX010000055.1 GCA_021823905.1 Chloroflexota bacterium
GCCCGAGGAGATCGACTTCAAGCTCGTCACGAACCGGGAGCCAACCGCCCAGGAGCTCGCGGACGCGAAGTTCGCCTGGCGCTGCGTGAAGCACGTGAAGTCGAACGCAATCACCGTGGCGAAGGATGGACGGCTGCTGGGGATGGGCAGCGGCCAGCCGAACCGGGTGAAGTCGGTCGAGATCGCGATGGAGAAGGCCGGGGGCGACGTCGGAGGCGCGGTGCTGGCAAGCGACGCGTTCTTCCCGTTCGCCTGGGGCGACTCGATCGAGAAAGCGTGCCAGGCGGGGATCAAGGTGATCGTCCATCCGGGCGGCTCGCTCCGCGACCAGGACGGCATCGACTGCTGCAACCAGTACGGGGTGACGATGCTGCTGACGGGCACGCGGCACTTCCGCCATTAGACCGAACCACGGAGACACGGAGACACGGAGAGCACGGAGAAGCACGGAGGAATCCCCACGATCTCGGTGTGCTCTGTGTCTCTGTGTCTCAATATGTCCGTATGGCAGACGGGGCGCGGTTTGAAGGCGACATCCAGCTCGAGCCACCGACGGTGAAGAGCCCGGAGACGGTGCCCGCGGCCGAGGACCACGCATACCTGGCGTTCATCGTCTCGGCGCTGATAATCGCCATCGCCGGCGGGTTCCTGCTTGCCATCCTGCTGCCGCTGGCGGAGACGGGATTGTTCGGGTGGTCGGAGCGCGTGCCGCAGCTCATCCAGGCACACGGCTGGGCGCAGCTCCAGGGGTGGGCAGGCCTGTTCGTCGCGGGGATGTCCACGCGGCTGATCCCCCGGTTCGCCGGCCGGCCCGGTGTCCGGCGGAACGTGATCCTGCCGATCCTGGCCGCGCTGGCGCCGTCGGTGGTGATTCGGACGGTCGTCGAGCCGTTCGTCGGGGGCAGGCTCGGTGACGTGCTGACGGTCGTTGCGGGCATCCTGGGCGGGCTTGGGATGCTCGGCGTCTGGGCGCTGCTTTCGGTGACGCTGGCGAAGGGCCGGAAGCGGCGCGAACCGTGGCGTTACTTCGCCTGGGCAGGCGCGAGCTGGTGGGCTGTCTGGGCAGCGTTCACGGTTGGCGCGGCGCTGAAGTCGATTGGGAACGACCGCTACGTGCCGGCCAGCCTCGACGACGCGCTGACCTGGATCGTCATCTTCGGCTGCGTCGGTAACTTCGTCTTCGGCGTGCAGAGCCGGTCGGTGCCGGTGTTCTTTGGGCGCAAGACGCCGACGGTGAAGCGCGTCCTGATTCCGGGGCTGATGCTGAACGCGGGGCCGCTCCTCGTTGCCCTGTCGCTCCTGCCGTTGAGCGGCGCCTTGAGCTTCCGGCTGGAAGGCGGCGGACTGGCGATCGCGGGGCTCGCGGCGGCATGGCTGGCTCCCATTGCGGGGTCGGTCCACGGGACGGCGCACCGGCTGCGGCCGCGCTCTCGGGCGGCCTCGCGGTATGTCCTCGGCGCGAACATCGCAACAATCGCCGGGGGACTGTGCCTCGCCTGGGCGGGGTTGCACACGCTGGCGAGCGGCGGCTACGAGGCCTACGCGTTCCGGGACGCGGCTCGTCATGCCTTCGGGATTGGGATGATCACGATGCTCGCGTTCGGGATGGCTCAGCTGATCGCGCCGGTGTTCGCACTTTCGCGCGCGGAGGCGCGGCCGCCGGGCCTGGCTGAGCGGCTGCCCTTCTGGCTGCTCGTCGCGGCGGTAATCCTGCGGATGCTGACCGGCCTGCTCGCGGACCACGCCGCCCTCGACGTGCGGATGAGGACGGCGGCCGTCGCGGGCGCGCTGGCGTGGCTGGCGCTCGTGCTTTTTGCCACCACCGTCATGCGGGCGATTCGTAACGAGCCACGCATGAAGGAACTGTTGGCCGGGATGGTTCATGGCGGAGGGGAACAGTAGGGCCAGGTCCTTTACCTGAGCGCCCGCCCGTCGCAGTTTGGAAATGGTCTCAGCGGCCGCGATGGCTACCATCGGGAGTGCCTAGCAGGAGGGCATCCCGTGCTTGATCCCAGGACCGCGCGCCGAATTGCGCTGGCGACGATCACCGTCGTGGCGATCGGTTGCCTGGCGCTCGCCGGCTCGGCCCCCGGCGCGCAGGCTGACGGCAGCCCGGCGCCAGCGCTGTTCCGGTCGTTTCTCCCGGGGATTTCGGCAGACTCGGCCGTGCCTGGCGGCCAGGGGCCGGGCCTCTCGCCGCTCGTCACCACCCAGAACGTCTCGACCTGGGCGCCGGGCGGGCTCTGGGTCTACGGCGAAGTCCACAACGGGCTTCCGACGACGATCGCGGGCGTGACGGTAACCGCGACGGCGAGCGACAACGCCGGGAACGTCGTCGCTACGCATACCTCGCCGGCGAGCGTTGACCAGATCGGCGCGGGGAGCAACGGACCGTTCCGGATCCTGCTGGCGGGCGCCACCGATCCGGGTCTACAGGTCTCGACGGCTGTGGCGGGCTACGCGATCACGGCGGGGCCGGCGCTGACAGACCAGGTGACAGTCACCGCATCCGGGCCGCGGCCGTGGGAGATCCACACGCCGGATACGGCGCACCATAGGGACATCATCACCGTCTCGACGACGGTGCAGGCGATCGACGGGACGATCACGAACAATTCGACGCAGCCAATCGCGAACCCGCAGGTGTTCGTTGCGGTGTACGACGGGACCGGCCGGGTCGCCATGGTGTCGCCGGCGGCGCCCGTAAGCGTCGCATTCCAGGGAACCGGTCCAGCCGTTCTGAATCCCGGGCAAACCGGTTCGTTCACGGTGCTCGTGCCGATCCCGGACTTCTACCAGATCCAGCCGGGGCCGGCGAAGCTGGTCGGGTTCCTCGGGCCGGTTGGGAGCGCGCCGTAGCCCGCTTCTTCAAACGAGGATTTCGCGGTAGCGGCGGATGGCGTCCAGGTGGCCCTGGGGTGAGGCTAGGCCACTGCCCATGATGTTGACCGCGACGTGCGTCGCGCCGGCGGCGCGCCAGGCTTCAACCTGCCGGCCGCCACGATCGAGATCGCTGCCGGCGTAGTTGGTCACGCCTTCGATTCCAAACGTGGCCGGGTCGCGGCCGTTCGCCCGGAGCGAGGCATGGAGCAGCTCCAGCGATCGATCGAGTTCGTCACCGGGAACCTGGTTGAGAATCCAGCCGTCACCGATGCGCGCGGCGCGGCGGATCAGCGCTTCGTCGCGGCCACCAAACCAGACGGGGATGGAGCGCGAGGGGCGCGGGTTGATGCCGGCGCCATCGACCTTGTCCCAGCGGCCGTCGAAGGTGACGAGCTCCTCGGCCCAGAGCTTGCGCATGAGGGCGACCTGCTCTTCCTGGCGGCGGCCACGGGTGTGGAAATCCTGGCCGAGCGCCTCGTACTCGACGACGTTCCAGCCGGTACCGACGCCGAGCCGCAGCCGCCCGCCGGAGAGGATGTCGACCTCAGCAGCCTGCTTGGCGACGAGCGCCGTCTGGCGCTGGGGGAGGATGACGACGCCAGTGGCAAGCTCGATGCGGCTGGTAACGCCAGCGAGGAACCCGTAGAGAACGAACGGCTCGTGAAAGGGCGTCTGGTGCGTGTACGGGCCACGAGGCCGGTCGGTTCGGCTCGGGTCGGCGCCGAGGACGTGGTCGAAGACGAGCAGGTGGTCATAGCCGAGGCTTTCGACGGCCTGGGCGAAATCGCGGATGACGGCGGGGTCGTTGCCGATTTCAGTTTGAGGAAAGATGACGCCGTAGCGCATGAGTGCTCCCGAAGAATGGTGATAGGAGCTTAGCGCAGGTTGAAGCGCCCGCGAGCGAATGGCTGTGAGAACGGCCCACGCCGGGCGACTCGGCCCTATCGGGATTTGTCCCGGTCGGGATCGCCGCTATCGCGAGCGACGCGCCAGGTGAGGAACGCGACCATACCAATGGCCAAACCGACCGCGACTACGAAACCCCAGTCCACTCAGCGTCTCCCGTCTTCGGGAGCCGATGCCGACCGGCTCCAATCTGCTGAGGGCAGCGTCCCCCGCGCGGGCCCATGTGGCGATGCCCACACGATCCTTTGTGGGGGCCCGGTTCGGCGCATATGGCTACTGCTTAACCGCAATAGTCCAGCAGGTTAGGCGCACCCGGCGATCGGTACGTTCGTACAGCAGCCATGAGATCTTGCCGCAATCGCCGAGGCGCTGCCGCTTCGAGGGCTTCGCCGGGAGCGTGAGCCCGTCGGTTCGCGATCGGGGGGATGGTTGGGTCAGAACGTCTCGGCGAGGGAGGTAAGAAGTCCGCCGATGGCGGCAACGAGCGGTGCAGCCGCGACGACCATGGGGATGTAGGCCCGCGCTCCGGCGCGGCGATATCCCGCTTCGGCGGATTCGCTGGGGAGAGCCGCGAGCACCACCACGTGCTCGCCTTTTTCGGTCAGATCCATCACTTCGGCGGGCGTGGAGGCCGCGTCGGTGGTAACCACGACGGCCCCGCCGGCGTCGTCGTCTGGATTGCCAATTCGGACAACGGCCGATTCCCCAAGGCCCTGGGCGAGGGTGCGCGCAAGCACGGATTCGAGCGTCGAATCGGTGCCCTTCACGTAGATCCTGGCCGACGGCAACGCTGTCATTGGACGATAGTCGTCGATGCAACGGTCGGTCACAGCGGCCAATAGGGGAAATCGTTGGGGTCGATGGGTCGTGTTCCGGGTCCCGGCGGCGAGGGTTAACCGGGCCTTGCCGGGCGAATCGCGCGGCAGGGGCGAAACCGGCCGGACATGATGCAGATGGCGGAGAGGGTGGGATTCGAACCCACGAGGGACTTGCGCCCCTACACGCTTTCCAGGCGTGCCTGATCGGCCACTCCAGCACCTCTCCGCGGGCATTTCCCTGGGGCCGATTCGCCGATCCTACCAAGCTGCGGAGTTTCGAGCGCGGCTCAGCGCTTGCGGCGGTGCTTCGTCTTCTGGTCGTAGCGGCGCCAGCCCTCTTCGTAGGCGTCGTGCGCGCCCTTGCGGCCTTCGTCGAGCATGTCGTGGGCCGTATCGCGGATGCCAAAGGCGATAGCGCGGGCCCAGCCGAAGAGGCCGTGCTCTTCGCGCGGTTCCGCGGCGGGCCGCGCCGGGGCGTGTGGCGGCCGCACGGCCGGCAGCGGCTCGGCCCGATCTGGAGGCTCTGGCGAAGTCACTTCTTGCCCTTCTTGCGGCGGCGGATGCGATCAGGGAGGTTGGTGACGGCGGAGATGCCGGAGCGCACGCCCTTGACGACGGCATAGGTGCGGATGAGCGGCGCGGCAACGGTCTCGCCGGCGAACTCGGTCGTGCCGCGCAGGTTGTCGAGCGAGTCTTTCAGCGAATCGAGGGCGGGGACGGCGTTCTCGCGGAGGATCCTGCGGACGAGCAGGGCAAGGAAGATGAGCACGGCAAGGAGAACGATGAGGAGCAGGCCGCCGGCGAGCCAGAACACCGCGGTGAAGACGATGAGGACGTCGCGCCAGGCAGCCCAGGTGCTGGGCGGGGACCAGGAATTGGGAACGGCGCCGTCGGGGACGAAATGGCCGCCGAAGTAGGAGCCGACGGCCGCGACTATCATCCACACCAGGAACAGGCCAATGATGGCGAGAATCAGCGTACGGACGCCGCCCATGCGTTCATTCCTCCGGCTGCAGCGATGATACGTTCGTGTGCGGAGGTGAAGCAAAGGAAAGTATCCACTGAGCGCGTATCCCTATCAGGGTTCCTCCTGATGCCGCCTTCGCGGATACTCGGTGAGAATTGGCGGATGCCGCCCGCGAACAGGACGAACGGGCTTTCCTGGAGGTCACGGCGTGTCCGGTGGCGCCGTCACGATGGTAGTCTCACTCAAGCTTCGGGAGCCCAACCTCGTGCCTCCTGTCATCCTCGTCGTTGACGATGACGACCCCGTCCGGGTGATGCTTGCCCGGCTGCTGCAAACGCAGGGATACCGCGTGCTCCAGGCGCCGAACGCGAGCGAGGCGCGGAAGCTGATCGGGACGCAGCGGCCCGACCTCGTGATTAGCGACATCGTGATGCCGGGGGAGTCGGGGATTGAGCTGCGGCGGCACATCGCGGGAATGTGGCCGGAGCTGCCGGTAATCTTGATCTCTGGCTACAGCGCGGAAGGGCCGGCGGAGTTCGCAGCACGGACAGCGAACACGACGTTCGTGCAAAAGCCGTTCGCGGCTGACCAGCTCCTGGCGCTTGTGGAGCAGCACCTCGCCGCGGCACGGCATCTCGAACACGTCGACGGCGACGCTTAGCCCGCCGGCTGGGTGGCTTCGAAGAGTTTCGACAACGAGACCGGCTCGAGTCCCTTCGCGCGAATGCCGTCGATGAGCGGCGGGAGCGCGATCACGGAGCGTTCGCTGAAGTGCATGAGGATGATAGCGCCTGGCTTCGCGGCTTTCAGGCCGTAGTCGATCATCTGCGCAGGCGTTGTGGAGGTGCTGCCGTCGCCGACGGAGCCGCTCCAGAGAACGGGCCGGTAGCCCGCGGCGGCGGAGGCGTCGATAACCGTCTGGTTGAGGGCGCCGCCGCTGGGTCGCATGAACGGCTGGGTCGTGGCGCCGGTCACCTGGGCTTTGACGAGCGCCTCGAAGTCGGCGAGGTCCTTCTGGATGTAGGCGGCCGACTTCGAGGTGAGATCGTAGTGGTCCATCGTGTGGTTGGCGATTTCGAATCCCGCGTCAAGAGCCCGGGCGACGAAGCCGTAGTCCCCGGTGAGCGGGCGGCCGGCGAGGAAGAAGGTGAGCTGCACGTCCTTCGTCTTGAGGACGTCCAGGACGGCGTCGCGGCTCATCCAACCATCGTCGATGGTGAGGGCAACAAGGGGCCGTTCGGTCGGCCCGTGGCTGACGACCTGGCGGAGGAGATCGGAACTCCAGGCCGGTTTTCGCCCGATGCGCTTCGGCGGGGGCGTAGGCGTTGCTGTCGGAGCCAGGGTGGGCGTCGGCGTGGGCGGCTCGGGAGTGGTGAGGAAGACGCGGGGAGTCGCGGTGGGATCCGCCTCGTCGATGACGAGCAGTTCCTGAGCGCGGCCTGGGGCACCACCCGACGTGAGCCGCCAGCTGGCAGCGGCGACCGCGGCCATCGCCGCCGCCCCACCCGTAACCCCCAGCAACCGACGGCGCGAGAACCGGCCTTTCATGCAGGGCGAAGTATATCCATCGCCGAGCTAACCCGCTCGAAGCACCCGCGAGTGCGCAGCCAACGGTGGGCACAGCAACGATTCACACCACCGCCTGTGACATGCGTCACATCCGGGCAGGACCGAGAAGCGGTTATTGTTCTCAATTCCTGCAATCGAAGGACACTATGATGCCGCAAGCAGTTTCCGCCATCGTCATTAGCGCGCCACTCCTCTTCCTCACCTCCATGCTGGTCGGTTCGGTCGCGTTGCTGATCGATTGGAGCGCGCTGCTGGGGCGGCGGCGTTCGTAGATCGGGAACGGGACAGGGCCTTGTTCGCCGGAACTATCGCCGGCGGACAAGGCCGCGCCGCGCCGCTTCCTGGATGACCTGGATGACGTTTGTCGCGGCGCCCTTGCGGATGCTGTCGGTGACGGTCCAGAAGGTAAGGCCACCGGGCAGGCTCGAATCCGAGCGGATGCGCCCGACCAGGACCTCGTCGTTTCCGGCGGCGTCCATCGGCGTGGGGTAGAGCTCGCGGGCGGGATCGTCGATGACGCGAACGCTGGCCTGGCCCGCGATCAGGCGCTTCGCCTCTTCCGCGTCGACGGGGCGCTCGAACTCGGCCCAGACGGTCATAGCGTGTCCGAAGAAGCTGGGAATGCGGACGCAGGTGGCGCTGACCGCGACATTGGGCGCGTGCAGGATCTTGCGCGTCTCGTTCGCCATCTTGATCTCTTCCTTCGTGTAGCCGCCGGCATCGAAGACGTCGATCTGGGGAACGGCGTTGAAAGCGATCTCGCGCTTCTGGGTGCCTGACGGCTCGTGGCGGCCTTCAAGCGCGGCGCGTGATTCAGTCTTCAGGCCCTCGACCGCCGCGGCGCCGGCGCCGGCCACGGCCTGGTAGGTGCTGACGACAACGCGCTTGAGTGGATTGACACGGTGAATCGGATTGAGGGCGAGAACCATGGGCGTGGTCGTGCAGTTCGGCTGGCTGACGATGCCGTGGTGCCACTCGAGATCTTCGGGATTGATTTCGGGGATGACCAGGGGGACGGCGGGGTCCATGCGGAAGGCGCTCGAATCATCGACGACGAAGCTGCCCTTGCTTGCCGCGAGCGGTGCGTACTGCTTCGAGGCGGCGCCCGAAGCCGAGAGGAAGACAACGTGGTCGTCAGCCGTGAAGCTTTCGGGCGTGGTCTCTTCGACGGTGATCCTGTCGCCGCGGAACTCGAACACCTTGCCCGCGGAGCGGGCGGTCGCGAGCAGGCGAAGGCGGCCGACCGGCACGTTGTACTGGTCAAGCAGTTGGAGGAATTCGCGGCCGACAAGGCCGGCGCCGCCGACCACGGTGATGTTATAGGCGTCCACGGGAAGCTCCGGGGGATAGCAGTGTGGTCATGGTAGCCCGGAGCCGGGAAAGGGTCATTGGCGGGGCACTTATCTCAGCGAGAGGCAGGCTCTATGCCGGGGCGGCGGCAGCCGCGAACCGTCCGTTTCCCCCGCGGCCGCGATAATCACCGAATGTTCGAGAACGTTCGCCGGGCTCGGCGCTCGCTGCGCGTGGTCAGGACCGGCGCCCGCGTGTACCTCGGGTACAAGCGCACACAGCGGCGGGTCCGGGGAAAGACTGCCGAGGCGGCGGCCGCCGACTGGGAGCGCCGGCACGAGCAGTCGGCTGAGTTGCTGTACCGGCTCGCGATCGACCTGAAGGGCATGTACATCAAGATGGGGCAGTTCATCGGGACGCGCTCCGACGTGGCGCCGGCGGCATACGTGCGCTCGCTCTCGAGGCTCCAGGACAAGGTGCCGCCACGACCGCCGTGGCAAGTGCGAGCAACCATCGAGCAGCAATTCGGGCGGCCAGCCAGCGAGCTCTTCCGCTGGTTCGACGACACGCCGCTGGGCTCGGCGTCGCTGGCGCAGGTGCACCGGGCGACGTTGAGGGACGGCCGCGACGTCGTGGTGAAAGTGCAATATCGGGAGGTTGCGGAGCTCGTGCGCCTCGATCTCCGCAACCTGCGAACAACGGTGGGGCTGGTCGCGCGGCGAGAGCCGAACTTCGACTACCGGGCGGTGGTGAACGAGATGGCGGCACAGATCCCGCTCGAGCTCGACTTCGTTCGCGAGGCGGAGATGACGCGGCGCGTGGGCGAGAACCTGCGGGAGATCAGAGGCGTGGTTGTGCCACGGGTTGTGGAGGAGATGGTACGGCCGAAAGCGCTGGTGACGGAGTACGTGGACGGCGCGCGGCTGCTCGATCGGCAGCGGATCGAGAGCATGGGGATTGACCGGCCGGCGCTGGCGCAGACTATCGCGGGCGCCTATGGCCACCAGATCATGATCGACGGGCTCTTTCAGGCGGACCCACACCCGGGGAACATCCTAGTCCTGCCCGGGGGAACGGTCGCGCTGCTCGACTTCGGGCTGACGAAGGAGCTGCCGGACCCGATGCGGCTCGGGTTCGCGCGGCTGGTGGTCGCGTCGGGTGACCGTGACCCGGCGGGCATCCTCGCGGCGTTCCGGGAACTCGGGGTCCGGACGAAGAGCAACGAACCGGGCGAGGTGCTCGGGCTTATGTCGTTGTTCTTCGAAGCGCGCCCAATCGACGAGGACCGGCCACTGACGATGGGCGACCGGAGCGCCGCCTTGAGCCGGAACCCGGTCGAGGCGATCCCGGGCGACCTCGTCCTCCTGGGACGGGTCGTCGGGTTGCTGCGAGGCGTGTGCTCGTCGCTGGGAGCGCCGCTTTCGCCGATGCAACTTTTGCGGCCATACGCGGAGCGGGCCCTGGAGGCGGCCGGAAAGGTGGAGTCGGCGAGCGCCTAATCGACCGGGACGGCGGCAAGGGCGGCGATCGCCCGCTGGAGCACGTTGGGGTCCATTGCCTGGCCGAGGAGCTCGTCGAGATACCGGATGTTGAAGGGCGACTGGGGCGCGACGTTGGCCACCTTCGCCAGGCGGGCGACGTAGGCGACAGCCGTCGACTCGTCGGGCGAAGTGGCGGTATCGACGCCGGGATAGGCGGCCGCGACCAGCTCGCCGAATGATCCGAACTTCGAGTCGGTTCCCGGGAGGGCGCGCTGGACGCCTGGACTCGGCAGGATACCGACGGACTCGGGATAACGCCTGCCGCTGTTGATGAAGGCGAGAGCGTCGACGTTCATCTCGCGAGCGGCGACGGTGCCGGTGTGAACCACGCTCGGATCGGCGGCGATGAGCTGCAGGTAGAGGAACGTTTCGAAGGCAAGCGAGGCAGCCTCTTCGCTGCGGCTGTCGGTGCGGTCGCAGTGGATCGCTTCGTGGGCGAGCAACGGCATGATGTGCTCGATGCGGTCGCTCTCGAGCGCGGGACTGATGGAAAGGATGCGCGGACCGCCGATTGCGTACGTGACACGGGCCATCAACTCGGGCGCCTCGGGAGGCGTCTGAAAGGCAATGAGCGAGGCCGGGCCTCCCGTGCAGTTGTCGCCGCCGAGGAGTGAGGAGATGGCCGGCTCGGCGAAGGTGCCGGTGAGCGCGGCGAGCGCGGCGCGCATCTTCGGCGAGGGCACGATCTCCGCGGACATCTGGTCGTAGCGGGCGAGGGCTGCATCGGCGACCTCAGCAGACGCCGCACGTTTTTGGAGAAGCGACTTCAGCGCCTGTCGTTGGACGGCCGGGTCGCGGTCCTCCGGCTTCAGGGGAGCGGTCACGGGATCGGCAACGACGGAGGGATCGGTGAAGCGAACGGCTTTGGTGGCAAGGACGGCACTGGCCACCGTGAAGCCGGTCGCAACCTCGACCTGCAGTTCGCCGTCAGCGTTCGGCACGAACGCGCTCCGGGCCACCTTGAGCGTCGTCCCCTGGGGGAGCACCCGATCGACAGTGAGCGTCACGACACGCCCGCTGGCGGTGGCAGTCTGGACGAGGACACGCTCAGCGCCGCCCTTGAGGCTGGGGACCGAGAGCTCGAAGTGCGAGGCGAACGGGACCCTGCCGCTGACCGGGTGGACGTCGGAGGCAAAGTGGACTGTGATCGTGCTGCTGAGCCGAGCGGCGCCATCAGACCCGACGTCGCGCTCGGCACGCGCATCGACCAGGGCGGGCGCACTGGCGGCGGGGGCGCCGCACGCGACCACGCCCACAACGGCCACGGCTGCGAGGGCGGCGAGAGGCGCGCGCATGGGCAGGCTACCTCCCCTTGTACTCGGGCTTACGCTTCTCGGAGAAAGCGCGAGGGCCTTCCTTTGCGTCCTCGGTGGCGGAGATGCGGGAGAAGAGCGCGTCTTCGAACGCAATGCCGTTGTCGAGCGACATGTCCATGCCGCGAAGGATGGCTTCCTTGGCGGTGCGAACAGCGATCGGGCCGCGCTCGCAGATCGTCGAGGCGATCTGGAGCGCCCTCTCGAGCAGCTCTTCCTGGGGCACGATGTGGGAGACGAGCCCGAGGCGCAGCGCCGTTTCGGCGTCCATCTGCTCGCCCGTGAGGATGAGGTAGTTGGCCCAGGCGAGGGGAAGAGCGCGCGGCAGGCGCTGGGTGCCACCAGCGCCAGGGATCAGCGCCCAGCGAACCTCGGGCAGGCCGAAGCGCGCGTTGGGAGAGCAGATGCGGATGTCGCAGGTGAGCGCTAGCTCCATGCCGCCGGCGAGGCAGAATCCGTTGATGGCGGCGATGATCGGCTTGAAGATCGGCATGCGCTTGGTGAAGCCGCCAAACGGGAGCGCGCCCTCGGTGATCTGGTTCTCGCCGCTGGCGGTGGCGACGAGATCCATCCCGGTCGAGAACGCCTTCTGGCCGACGCCGGTGAGGACGGCAACGCGCAGGCCGTCGTCGTCGCGGAAGTCAGACCAGGCGCGGAAGAGCTCGGCCGTCGTCTTGCCGTCGATCGCGTTGAGGGCGCCCTCGCGGTTGATCGTGATGAGGGCGATCGGCCCTCGCTTTTCGTAGATGATGTTGTCGAACGAGAGGCCGGCCATTGCGGCTCCTTTCGGGTGTGGGAGGTGAGCTGTTCGTGAGCCGTGAGCATACGCCGCCCGGCGAGGCGCGAGCGAGACCCCCCATTACCGAGCGGAAACAGAAGCCGGACGGGACCTGGCGCGAGTACGAATGCGGGCTGCTCCACCTCGACACCGGGCTGGCGGTGGTTGAATTCGTGATGGAGCGGGGCGGAATGATCTTCAACCCGCCGATCGAGGTGCCGCCGGGCTCCGTCTCCCATGGCTGGTTCTGGACCCGGCGGCCGTACAACCTCTACCGGATGCGCGGGCCCAACGGGGCGCTGATCGCGCATCGCTTCGATGCGGTGGCCGACGTCAGGCTTTCTGCCGAGGCGGTCGAATATCGCGACCTCGTGCTGGACTGGTGGGTACTGCCGGGCGACGCGCTGATCGAGGAGGACCGGGACGAGTTCGACGAACTGGTGGCCGCGGGGAAGCTCTCGGCGAAGGACCTGGCTGCGGCCGGCGCAGCCGAGCGCGCGGTCTTCAGCCGCTACCGCCACATCATCGACGGGGTGGCGGAGGAGGAGCGGCGGCTGCGGATCACTCGTTCCGGAGGGCCGTGATGGGGTCGAGGCGCGAGGCGCGATAGGCCGGGTAGCTGCCGCTGAGTGCGCCGATGCCGGCCGCAACGGCGAAGGCGACGAAGACGCTCCAGGGCTGGATCACGGTGGACATGGCGCTGCCACCGATATCACGCCCGTTGATGCCGATGGCGACGCTCATGCCGATGACGATGCCCAGGATGCCGCCGCCGACGCAGAGGGTGAGCGCCTCGGTCACGAACTGGAGGATGATGTCTTTCGCTCGCGCTCCGACGGCGCGGCGGATACCGATCTCACGCGTCCGCTCGGTGACGCTGACGAGCATGATGTTCATCACGCCGATACCACCCACGACGAGCGAGATGCCGGCGATGCTGCCCAGGAGGATCGACAGCGTCTGCGAGACCTGGCCCGCGGCGCCGACGAGGTCGTTCTGGCTCTGGACGGTGAAGTCGGGGGTGGCGACCTTGTGGCGGTCGGCGAGGAAGTTGGTGATCTGCACCTCAACCGCCGCCTGGTCCGCGTTCGGGAGGGTCTGGACGTTGATCTGATTCACGTTAATTGCGCCGGTGGCGTTCCGGTTGCCACCGCCGAAGCGGCCCTGGAGCGTAGACACAGGGATGTAGACGTAGTCGTCCTGCTGGCCGCCGCCGGAGCCGCCCTTGGGCTGCATGACGCCGACGACGCGGAAGTTGAAGTTCAGCCGCTCGCCAATCGTGCCGCGGACGGTCTGGCCGACCGCTCCGCCATCGGGGAAGAGTGTCTTCGCGATGTTCGCCCCAAGGGCGATGACGAGGGCCTTCTTGTCGACGTCGCTCTGGGCGATGAACGCGCCCTCTGCAACGTCGACGCCGCGGACGGCAGGATATTCCGGGGTGGTTCCGATCACCGTCACGGCCTG
>JAKALX010000482.1 GCA_021823905.1 Chloroflexota bacterium
CCGCGTCCTCAAGTCGTTCCCCGAGGTGGTGCGCGTGTTCGGCAAGGCGGGACGCGCCGACACCGCCACCGATCCCGCGCCGTTCTCGATGATGGAGACCACGGTCATCCTCAAGCCGGAGAACGAGTGGGAGGCGAAGCCGCGCTGGTACTCGTCGTGGGCCCCAGGGTGGCTGAAGCCGGCGTTTCGACCGATCTGGCCCGACCACATCTCGTGGCAAGAGCTGATTGACAAGATGGACAAGGCGCTCCAGATCCCCGGCGTGTCGAACGCGTGGACGATGCCGATCAAGGCACGCATCGACATGCTCACGACCGGCGTCCGCACGCCGATCGGCATCAAGATCTTCGGCGCCAACCTCAAGGAGATCCAGCGTATCGGTGAACAGATCGAAACGCTGCTGCGCACCGTCCCGGGAACCCGCAGCGTGTTCGCCGAGCGCGTCACCGGCGGGTACTTCGTCGACATCGACCCCCGCCGGGAGCAGCTCGCCCGCTACGGCCTCACGATCGGACAGCTCCAAGACGTGATCATGTCCGCGATCGGCGGCGAGAACGTCACCACCACGATCGAGGGGCGCGAGCGCTTCCCGGTCAACGTCCGGTACCCGCGCGAGCTGCGCGACAACCTCGACAAGTTGCGCCGCGTCCTCGTCGCGACTCCAACGGGCGCCCAGGTTCCGCTCGACCAGGTGGCCCGCGTCGATCTGGTACAGGGTCCGGCGATGATCCGGGACGAGAACGGTTTCCTCTCCGGGTACGTCTACGTCGACATCACGGGGAGCGACGTCGGCGGCTACGTCGAGCAGGCGAAGAAGCTGGTGCGCGAGCACGTCGCGCTGCAGCCGGGCTACGTGCTGCAGTGGTCCGGCCAGTACGAGAACATGATCCGCGTGCGGGAGCGCCTCAAGGTCGTGGTACCGATCACCCTCGCGCTGATCTTCGTCCTGCTCTATGCCAACACCAGGTCCGGCTTCAAGGCGCTCGTGGTGATGCTCGCAGTGCCGTTCTCCGCCGTCGGAGCGATCTGGCTGTTCCACTTCCTGCACTACAACGTCTCGATTGCGGCCTGGGTCGGGATGATCGCCCTGCTCGGCCTCGACGCCGAGACCGGTGTCTTCATGCTCCTGTTTCTCGACCTCTCCTACGGCGAATACCTGCGGCGCGGGCTGCTGCGCACCCCCAGCGACCTCGACGAGGCGATCGTCCACGGCGCCGTCAAGCGGGTGCGGCCGAAGATGATGACGGTGGCGGCGGCGTTCATGGGGCTGCTGCCGATCATGTGGTCGACCTCGGCCGGCGCCGACGTGATGAAGCGGATCGCGGCGCCGATGATCGGCGGCCTGGTGACGTCGTTCATCCTCGAGCTCCTGGTCTACCCCGCAATCTACAAGCTGTGGAAGCAAAACACGCAGGTGAAGGGGGCGGCGGCATGACCACGCGCGGTCCTCGCGCCGAGCGGCGTAGCGGCACCGGGCGTACGGCGCCTCCCCGCGTGCCGTTGGGGGTTCAGCGGCCGCCTACAGCGGGGCTCGACAGAAAGGGGAGTTCGTATGTTCCACGGCGGTTGGCACGGCATGGGCGAGGGAGGGAGCGATGAGCGACACAACAGACGGCCGTCGAGAAACGGGTGGCGGTCTCGAGCCTTCCCACGACCACGGGGCGGCGGTCAGCGCCAACGGGCGAAGCGATCCTACCTCTGGGCGGGTCGCTGGTTCACGAGGAGCGATGCAGCCGCGTCATGACGGCCTCCGGACGGCTCTCTACGGTGTTCTCGGCTTGGTCTTCGGGATTGCCGTGCTCCACCCGGTCTCGATGATCATCTTCCGCTGGCTCGACCCGCGCCTTTCGGGCTCGATGACGGCTCACCCTGAGTCGATTCTGGCGCCGTTCCTCCACGCCTTTCGGCCAGACATGGCACCGATGGGCCTCGTCTTCGGCCTGTTCGGCGCGGCGATCGCGGTGATCGACGGCATCTATCGCCTTCGCTTGCGCCAGCAGCGAGACCGTCTCGCAGCTCAGCTCCTCGTCAACCGTCGCTATCGCAACGAGGTGTTGCAACAGGCGAGCCTCCTGCGGCGGCAGAACGAGCGTCTGTCGGCGATGGAGGAAGCCAACCGCCGGCATACCCGTTTCATGGTTCACGACTTCAAGGGTCACCTGCAGACGATCCTGGGCTTCTCGGAGTTGCTGCTCAGCAAGGTCAAGCCCGAGGAGGATCCTGCCATGACCAATGCCCTGCGTCGCATCCGCCAGCAGGCCATTAAGATGTCCGGGGCCGTCATGGATCTCCTCGAGTTCTCGCGGCTCAGGGAGTCCCCGCAGCTGCAGCTGCGGTTCGTCGAAGTCGAACCGCTCGTTCGCGAATCCGCAGTCGACGGTTGCCTGCCGACCCACCTCGGGTCCGTGGAGGTTGGCCCCACAACGGCTGGCTGCCCTGGTGTGATGGCTGATCCCGATCTCCTGCGTCGCGTCCTCGTCAACCTCGCCGCGAACGCCCTCAAGCACAACCGACCGGGGACCCGCGTTGTGCTCGATGCCGAAGCGACACCACAGGGCGAGGTGGCCTTCTCGTGTACGGATGACGGACAGGGGCTTCCGCCAGAGGTCAAGGAGCAGTTGTTCCGGGATTTTGCCAAGGGAGGCCGCTCGGTCGATCATGAATCAACCGGGCTCGGTCTCGCGTTCTGTAGAGCGGCGGTTGAAGCCCACGGCGGGCGCATCCGGTACGAGAGTTCCGGTGAACGGGGCGCACGTTTCCTCTTCACCATTCCCTCCAAACGAAAGGAGCCTACCGATGTCTGAAGGAACACCTCCAACGATCCTGGTGGTCGACGATGACCCTGACTTCGTCGCGTTCGTTGCGACCGCGCTCGAGGAAGAGGGGTACAGGGTGGTGCCGGCTTACGATGGCGTGGAGGCGCTCGAAGTTGCTCGCAGAACGCCGCCCGACCTCGTAACTCTCGATCTCCAGATGCCGCGCAAGACCGGCGTGTTGTTCTATCGCCAGTTCAAAGCGGACGCTCGGCTGAGTTCGATTCCAGTC
>JAKALX010000483.1 GCA_021823905.1 Chloroflexota bacterium
GCGGGTGGTCGGGCGCGACGCGAACGAGCGCCTCGAGGACGAGCGCCGTGGCGGCGGTGTTGGTGATGAACATGCCTTCGACGCGCGGATCCTCCCAGTGGTTGCCGTTGGCCGTGGGCAGTGTCGCCGCCGCCAGGTCGTTGAGGAGCTGCTGGACGACCGGATCGTCTTTCGTCGCCTTGTTCTCGCTGAGCGCCAGCATGGCGTAGGCGCGCCCCCAGGATGTGAGCTTGGAGCGGTACTGGTCGAAGAGGGAGCGGACGAGCGTGGCCGAGAAGTCGGGGCTGCCGGCCGAGGCAAGCGCGTACAGGAGGAACGCTTTCTGGCTGGGGTCCGCCGGGTGGGCGACATCGGCGACCCGGTTGACCTGGCCCGAGATGTAGCCTCTCGCACTGGCGACGACACCGCCATCGACGCTGAGGCCATCGCGTTGCGCCTCGCCGAGGGCGATCAGCACCCAGCCGGTGACGTTGGGATCGCTTTTGCACTCAGAGCACCAGGCCCAGCCGCCGTCCGGCGTTTGCTGGCCAACGAGGGCGGCGGTGTCGGAGGCGATGCGGCTGTCGTAGGCGGTCGTGGCACGGCCTGCGCTCTTCTCGGCACGGCGCACACCGACGGTCGCCATGAGGCGGCTGGCGATGCGTTCGGAGTACTCGTACTTGAATGGGGCGAGTTGGGGGAGCTCACCGTCGGCAGTGCCCGTGAGCGAGGGCTGCACCGAAACCTGGAGCGAGCCTCCCTTGAGGATCGCGAAGGCGGGGAGGTAGAGCGCTTCGCTGAGCGCCTCGCCGATCACAACGCCGCCGGTAGCCGTCGTCTCCGGCGTAACGTCGAGCTGGATCGGAAGCTGCTGGACGACGGCGTCCTTGAGGCCGCCGCTGCCCGACGCGGTGAACGTTAGCTTCGCGGTCCCTTCGGCCGTGACCTTCGCCGGCCATTCCATGACGACGGTCTGCCCGGCGTCGATCTTCGCGGAGTGGGAGCGATCACCACTGAGGTCAATCCCGTCAGCTGCGAGCGAGACGCTGACGTCGCTGGATTTGGGCGAGGCGTTCCCCACGAGGAGCCGGAGCGTGACCGAATCGCCGACGCGGAGAAAGCGCGGAAGCGCCGGCCGCAGGAGGAGCGGCTGCGTCGAAACGAGCTCGCTCTGGCCTTCGCCGACGAGCGTGTCACCGCTGACGGCGCGCACGTCCATATGCCAGGTCGTGAGGTTGTCGGGCATCTTCACGTCAACGCCGGCCGTGCCGTCCGCGTTCGTCACGAGCTGCGCCTGCCAGTAGGCCGTGTTTTGGAAGTCCTGGCGGAGCCGGTCGTCGTCGAGGCCGCCGCCGCCCTTGCCGCCGGCGGGCGGCTGCGCGATCACGTCGTTCGAACGGTTCACCGAGACGGAAAGCGAGGAGGACGTCTGGACGCCGAGCCCGCGCTCGAACCAGAACGCCTTGAGCCCGGTTGTCGATCGGTCGGCCTGGAGCGTCAGCAGCGCCTTGTCGATAACCGCGACGGAGAGCTCGGCCTTCACGCCCTTGCCAGCCGAGTCCGTGACCTTGATCGCATAATGAACGGTGTCGCCCGGCTTCGCCTGCGCGCGGTCCGGCTGGATCGCGACGGTGAGCGCTCGCGTCTTCGTCGAAACCGGCAGCTCGACGTAGCCCACCTTGTAGCGCGGGATCGGGTCGGCGGCCGTCGGCGGCCGGTAGAGAACCACCGAGACGAAGACGTTCGGCACGCTCCGGTCGGTGATGGGGATGCTGAGCCGCTCGCTGTTCGTGGGGAAGTCGTGGAGGTCGCGGGAGATGATCTTGCCGCGCTCGACCGTGACGAGCCCCGTCGCATGGTCGAACGGCGCCGGCACGAGCACCTGCGCGGTGTCGCCGACATCGTAGCTGTCCTTGTCGGCAACCAGCTTGATCGTGTCGTCGTTCGTGATCTGCCAGCTCGCGAACTCGGCGCCGGCAACCCAGAGATAGGCGGCGGCATGGGTGACGCGCCCCTGCTCGTCGGCGATCTCGGTCACGAGGCGAAGGGTCCCCGCTCCCTTCGGCGTGTAGCGAACCTGGGCCTCGCCCTTGGCGTTCGTGGTGGCCGTGAGCGTGTCGAGCAGCGTGTCCTTCGGATCGCTGCGGTAGCGGCGCGCGCCATCCGGCGTCTGCTCCTTCGTGGTCACCCACTTGCGGTCGTAAACCTTCACCGACACGGCTTTGTTCGCGACTGGCTTGCCGTCGAGATCAACGCTGACCAGGCTGATGGTCGTCTCCTTGCCGGTCGTCGCGACGTACTGGTCAGGGTGAATCCCGGCGTAATAGCTGCCGGGGTGAACCGTGACGGTCGTGCTGGCGGCGACGGCCTGCGCGCTCTGGTCGGTGACGGTCGCGGCGACCTGGAACTGCTGGGCGCCCTCGTCGCCCTTGAGCGCCGCCGGGACGGAGAACGTAACGGAGCCATCCGGACCGGTCGTCGCTTTGCCGGTCGCGCGAGTGGGCTGCTTCACCACGGATTGGCGGGCGTAGTCGTAGTCGGCGAAGGAGTAGCGCTCGTAACCGGGAACGTGCACGGCAAACGGTGTTGAGAGCACGGCCCAATCGACCGGGGCGTTCGCGACTCCGCCTCCGAAGAAGAACGACGCCTTCGCGGTCGCCTCGATGGAATCGCCGTTGACGTAGGCAGGCTTCGCGGTGGTGACGGTGACCTGGAACTCCGGCTTCCGAAACTCGGCCACGAGAAAGCTCGTCCCGGTGATGTCAAAGCCGAACGCCGGTGCATTGGACGGCTTGTCGTCGATCCGAACGCTGTAGTTGCCGGTCGCGGCGTCCGCGGGCAGCTCGAAGCTGCCGGCGAACGTGCCAAAGTCGTTCAGGGTGATCGGCCCGCGGTAGGCTTCCTTGCCCTGGTCGGTCATGATTCGAAGCTCGAGAGTCGTCTCCCCCGAGGGGATGCTGTACTGGGCGTCGTCGTCCGCGCGGATGACCCCTTTGAACTGGATCGTCTCGCCGGGCCGGTAGATCGGCCGGTCGGTGTAGACGTTGCCGACGTAAGTGCGGGC
>JAKALX010000056.1 GCA_021823905.1 Chloroflexota bacterium
CAAGCCGCCGATGGAAGAAGCGTTCCTGGAACGCGAGTGGCTGGTCGCGAAACAGTACCGCCTCGCCCTCGTTGCCCAACGCGCTATCCCCGGCTTGAGATTGGCTCCGGTCTGCCCAACGCCAGGTGACTGGCTGCCTTACCGAGAGCTGTACGCCATTGTCACTCTATAATCGGCTCTCGTTGAAAGCTCGACTTCTGGTTGATTCCCTGCCGCGGCGGCTGACCGTCGCGCTCGGGGCGCTCATCGCCGTCATCGCTGTCGGCACCGCCGGCTACATGGGCATCACCAGGATGACCTTCGTCGATGCCCTCTACCAGACCGTCACGACGCTGACCACCGTTGGCTTCCGCGAAGTGCAACCGTTTGGCACCGGGACCAAACTCTTCACGATCGTGCTGATCCTGGCCGGAGTTGGCACGGTCCTCTACACCCTGAGCCTCGTCATCGAACAGGCGCTCGAGGGAGACATTCGGAGCCGCTTCTACTTGCGGAGGACACGTATGAGGATTGAAGAGCTGAGCGAGCATTATGTCCTGTGCGGCTTTGGGCGGGTCGGCCAGGAGATCGCACGCGAACTCAATGAGCGCGGCGTTGGCTTCGTTGTCATCGACCAGACGCCGGAGGCCGTTGAGCGGGCGCGTGCGTTCGGCTATCTCGTGGTCGAAGGCGACGCCTCCGACGAGCGCGTCCTCATCCAGGCGAACATCGCCCGCGCGCGCTGCCTCCTCGCCGCGAGCGACAGCGACTCAGGCAACACCTACATCACCCTCACGGCGAAGTCGATCAATCCGTCGTGCTTCGTGGTGGCCCGCGTCGCGCGGCCGCACAACGAGGAGAAGTTGCGCCTTGCCGGCGCCGACCGCGTTCTCTCCCTCTACAGCCTCGGCGGGAGGCGGATGGTACTCTCGGCCCTTCAGCCGCTCGCCGCCGACTTCATGGATACGCTTGCCAGCGGCCGCAGCGGTGACCTCGTGCTCGCCGAGTTCGAAGCCAGCGAAACGAACGGCCTCGCGGGCAAGACGGTATCAGAGCTCATCTCTGGGGCCCGAAACGCTACCTTGCTCGGCGTCCGCCAGCCCGGCGGCGCCCTCACGGTTGGGCCACACGAGAACACCGTCCTCGGCAATGGCGACATCATCATTCTTCTCGCCGACGAAGCCGACATCGCTTCCATGCAGGCGCCAGTGCGCACGACCGGGTAGGCTCGCACAGGAGCCATCGCCGGATCGGTTTCGCTCCATCCATCACATCATCACGAGGCGTGCCATGCTGGCCAATCCCGACTTTCGTGCCATCACCACCGACCGCGGCGTCGGCGTGACCTATACCTGTGGCTGTCCGTGCACGCCGGCCGCCGTGCCGGCGGCAGCAGGGCCGGGATTCGAGCACTGCTGCTGTGGAAAGGTGCACTTCGCCGGGCCAGGCGCAGCCGCCGCGCTCGACGGCTATCTCCGCGAGCGCAAGGCGAACCGAAAGCGCGAACCTGACTACACCCGCGGTTCAGCTACCGTCGATCTTGGCGGCGCAGCCACTGAAGTGGCGTGGGCCTTTCCCGTCGAAGCCTGAGCTACCGGGCCGCCGCGTCGATGACCCGCGCCCCAGTCAGCGCGAGCAGGTCCCTCACCGAGAGGCGGACGTCGACGCCGCGCTGACCGGCGCTGACCAGGATCTCCTCATGGCCAAGCGCGGCGGACTCGATGCAAACGGGGAATCCCTTCCCGATGAGCGCCAGCGCACTGATCCCGCCAACCTGCAGGCCGGTGTGCCGCTCCGCGTCGCGATGGCTCGCCATCCTCAGCTTCTTCATACCGAGCGCCGCTGCCGCGCGCTTCAGATCGACCTCCGCTGTCGCGGGCATCATCAGCAGATACGGCTTCTCCTTTGGTGGATCCTGCTCGATCACCAGCGTCTTGTAGACGAGCTCGGGCGCGACGCCGGTGCGCGCCGCCACGCCGCTCGCCGATCGGATCGAGTCGTCGAACACGAGCACCGCGTGCGCAATCTTGCGCTGTTCCAGCATGCGAACAGCAAGCGGTTTGGTCGTCCCCATGGGGCGATTCTAGCCGCCGGCCGGCGCCGAACGAAGCCCGGTTACAGGTGCTGTCCAACCCCGCCGTCGACGTGGAACACCTGCCCGTTGAGGTAGCCGGACGCGTCGGAAGCCAGGAGCACAGCCAGACCGGCGATCTCGTCGGCGCGTCCAAAGCGCCGCATCGGGATGAACCGCAGGAGCCGATTCTGGCCGATGTCGTCGGGGCCGCGACCCTCGGTGTAGTCCATCCAACCGGTGGAGATGCAGTTGGACGTGATCCCTCGCGCCCCGAGCTCCTGACTGAGCGCCGCGCTGAGGCCGGCGACACCGGCCCTCGCCGAGGCGTATGCGCTGAGATTCTCGACACCGCGTTCGCCGAAGAGCGTGTTCACAAAGATCAAGCGGCCCGTTTCGCCCGCCGGAAACTCCTTGATGAACGACCTCGCGGCGTAGTAGGCGCCGGCCAGGTTGACCGATTGCACCCTGGCAAAGTCCGCGTCGCCGGTTTTTTCGATGGGCCGGATGAGCGCATGGTCCGCGGCATAGACGAGGACGGTCGGGCGCCCGAACTCCTTCAGAAGCTGCTTCAGGCCGACCTGCACGTTGGTCGGCAGCGTGACGTCCCAGCCCTGCGAGAACGACTTCCGGCCGAGCTTCTCGACCTCCTTCGCGATGCGCTTCGCCTCCATCACCTCGTCGCCGTCGAGCGTCGCCGATGCGACCGCAACGTCCGCGCCAACCTCGGCAAAGGCGAGCGCGATTGCTCGTCCAACCGGCGTGGAGCAGCCGACCACGAGTGCCTGCTTGCCGGAGAGGTCGAATCCGGGCTTCGGGCGCCAGGGAAACTCACTCACCGGACACCCCCATGCCATAGCCGACCGGGGCGATGCCGCCGGCGAGCCCACCGCCATCGATGACGAAGCACTCGCCGGTGACGTAGCTCGACGCCTCGGAGCACAGGAACACGGCGAGCGGCCCCATCTCCCAGGCCTCGCCGATCCGCCGGGCGGTGTTGAATTTGCCCCGCCCCTGGACCCGCTCGAACTCTTCCTGCGATTCGGGCTCGTGCTGGGCGATGAAGCCAGGGACGATGCAGTTCACCCGGATGTTCTCCCCCACGAGCATTCCCGCGAGGCTCTTGGTGAGCGAAATCACCCCACCCTTCGCCGTCGCGTATGCGAATCCCGTCGGATTGGCGCGCATTGCCGTACCGCTGGCCACGTTGACGATCACACCACCCTGGTCCTGGTCGCGCATCACGCGCGCGGCAGCCCGCGAGCAGTAGAACGCGCTGTACAGGTTCACCGCGATCGTGTCGTGCCAGTCGTCGTCGGTCATGTCCCAGATCTTCGAACCCGCCCCCCGGCGGTCGCCGATACCGGCGTTGTTGACCATGATGTCGAGCCGCCCGAAGCGTTCGACCGTCTTCGCGATCAGCGCGTCGCACTCGGAGCTGCTCTGCACGTTGGTGGGAAGAGCGAGCGGCTTGCGGCCGGTCGCCCCCTCGATCAGGGCCGCCGTCTCGTCGAGCTGGCTCTGCGTGCGCGCGGCAATGCAAACCTCGGCGCCGGCAGCGGCCAGGGACATCGCCATCGCCTTGCCCAACCCCCGGCTCCCGCCGGTGACAATCGCGACGCGACGGGGCGGACCGTCGAGGCGCAGCTTCTCGCGGATCATGGATGAACCCTCCGCTGGTGTAGTGGGCGAAGTCTACCGCCGGCCACTGACGGGGGCGAATTCAGGCCACGCGCAACCCAGCAATGACGAGCGTCAGGATGGCCACGCCCCAGCGGTAGACGGCAAACGGCACCAGGCTTCGCGTGCGCAGGAATCGTAGGAGCCAGTGAATGACCATGAAGCCGACAACAGCCGAAAACGCGAATCCGACGGCCAGCTCGTTCCACTGGTGGCTCGACTCGTGCGAGAGATCCTTCGCCTTCAGCAGCGCCGCACCGACGAACGCCGGCGTGCCGAGCAGGAACGCGAAGCGCGCCGCGTCGCTGCGCGTGAAATCGCGGAACATCGCCGCCGAGATGGTCGCGCCGGAGCGCGAGACGCCGGGAATCAGCGCGCACGCCTGCGCACAGCCGATGATCACCGCGTCGAGCACCCCGAGCGAGGAGAGAGCGCGATCACGCCGGCCAGCGCGGTCGGCGAGGAAGAGAACGACACCGACGGCGCCGAGTGTCAGCGCCACAAGCCATGCCTGCCGCACGTTCTCCTCGATCCAGTGGTTGAAAAGGAGCCCGACCACCGCCGCTGGAACCGAGCCAAGCGCCAGTAGCCACAGCAGCTGGCTGTCTTCGGCGTACTGCCGCATCGCGAATCCATGCGCCTTCAGGTCGAGCAACCCCGCGCGGATCATCCGCAACCAGTCCCGCCAGAAATAGGCGAGCAAGGCAACCAGCGTCCCAACGTGGAGACCGACGTCGAACGGGAGCCCCTGGTCCGGCCACTTGAACAGCGCCGGGACGAGAATGAGGTGTCCAGACGACGAAATCGGAAGGAACTCGGAGAGCCCCTGGACAATGCCGAGAATCGCGGCACGAACGAAATCCATCGGAGCGTACGGTGGCGCGGTGGGCCAGTACGGGCAACCGAACCCGGCGAGGCCGGCGCCAATGTGATCTTCCGCATGACTCCTGAACATCTCCGTGACCAAGAATCCAACGATGCCGGGATTCTTCGAGCGCAGACCCGCCCTTCGCCCTCTTGCGCACCGCGACTTCCGCCTGCTCCTGGCGGGCTCGACGCTGGTCAGCCTGGCGATGCCGTTCCAGTACCTCACGCAGGTGTTCTGGGTTCAGAAGGAGTATCCCGCTCACGCCGTGCTCTACGCTTCGCTGCTCTCCGCAAGCCGCGGCGCCGCGATGGTATCGTTTAGCCTGATTGGCGGCGCCATCGCCGATCGCGTTGAGCGGCGCCGTGTCCTGCTCATCACCGAAAGCGGCTCTCTCATCGCGAACGCGGTCATCGCCGCGCTGATGATGCTGGCCCCGTTCGGTTCGGCGACGGTTGCGGCGGTCGCCGTCTTCACGTTCCTCGCCGCCGGGGTGATGTCGATCGACTCACCGGCTCGCAGCGCGAGCCTGCCCGCCGCCGCGGGCGTCGAGAACATCGGGCCCGCGATCGGGCTGCTCACCGTTTCCAACCAGCTCATGATGCCGCTCTCGTTGCCGCTCGTCGGGATATTCAACGGTATCTTCGACCCTGGCCGCGTGTATGCCGGAACGCTTGTTGTCTGGGCCGGGATCCTGCCGCTCATCGCCATGCTGCGTTACCACAGCGTTGGCGGCGCTCACGGCACGGGAATGCTCACCAACATCCGCGCCGGCATGGCCTACACGCGCCGTACGCGTGCCATCCTGGCAGTGCTCTCTATCGTCCTGATCGTTCAGCTACTCGGCATGCCCGTCGCAACGCCGCTCGGACCAATGTTCATGATGGACGTTCTGAACTTCAGCAGCGGCCAGGTGGGCTTCATGGGCGCGACCTGGGGACTGGGCGCATTCGCCGCATCGATCGCGTTCACCCGGTTGCGCGGGCTCACGCTGCGAGGGATCACGCTCGCCGGCCTGGCGACGTTCTTTGGCTTCGCCGTCATGGGGTTCGGCTACTCGCGCTTTATCCCGCTTACGGCGGCGTTCGACTTCGGCATGGGCTTCGCCTTCACCGCCGCGATGCTCACCTCGTCCACGCTGGTGCAGCACCTGGTCGATGACGCGATGCGGGGCCGGGTGCTGAGTCTGTTCCCGTTCTCGCTGGGCTTCGCTTATGTCTGCACCGCGGCGATCGGCGGCATCGGCCAGCAGGTTGGACTCGCCGTACTCGTTCCGGCGCTCGGCTGGGCCACCGTCCTAGGTTGCGTGTCGGTCATCGTGTGGAACAGGCAACTGCTTGGGGCCCGAATCCGCCCCGCCACGCCGAAGGAAACCCCGCCGGAGGCCGCAAACCCCGCGCCCGCCGCGTGAGCTGCTACGAGATGCCGGCGAGCTTCGTGTACCGCTCGATCACCGGCCGGCCCGCCAGGTTACCCCGGAGTGCTGCGTTCAGCGCGGCCATGTGTTCCGACTTGCCGTGCGCGGCCAATGCCGCGTCGTCGGCGTACTGCTCATAGAAGAGGAACGTCGTCGGATCGCTGTCGAGGCGGTGGAGGGAATAGGTGACAACCGGGCCCAGCTCGTTCGCCTTGACCGCCGCGATCATCGTCATGAACGCCTGCTCAACTTCGCGTTCCTTGCCCGGAAGCGCCTGCAGCTTCGCGAGAATCGTGATCATATCGTTGTACCCTCGTTGGATGTGCGCGGATTGTAGCGGCCGCGCCCGGTCCAGTCCCGTGACCGTATTGGTTCACGTTCCTACCATCAGCGGGTGGTGCTGCAAGGGATGGCACCGGACCGCGCCAGCGAGTGCGCCGCAGACGCCGCCATGCATTCACGGCACGACGCGGGTATCGCGTACCCGCGCTGGTACCTCAAGCGCTGGCACTTCCTGCCCGAGGGCTACCTCTCCCAGCGCGGTGCCCGGGGCTACGACAGTCTGATTCGCCGCGTATACTACGCGGGCTCCGAAGGCGCGGTCCAGCGCTCACTTATCCAGGCGCTGCGCGAGCAATCGCCGGCCGAGGTGCTCGACCTCGGATCCGGTCCGGGGCGAACCGTTCGAGCCATCGGCAAGGCGTTGCCGGGGGCGCAACTGACCGGGGTCGATCTGTCGCCGTACCTGCTCGATCTCGCCGAGCGCCGCACCGCCGCGCTCGGCGGCCAGGTCCAGCTTGTTCATGCCGACGTGACGGAACTCCCCTTTGAGAACGCCTCCTTCGACGCGGTCTGCGCAAGCCACCTTTTCGGCCACCTTCCTCCGGAACCGGCGGCCGCCGCCGTGGCCGAGGCGTGCAGAGTGCTTCGCCCGGCAGGCCGGATGTACGTGGTGGACCACCCCTGGCACGCCCATCCCAATTGTGGGCGGCTCGTGGCGGACGAGCGGTTCGCAGCTGGGCTGATCCACTTCTCGGTCTTCACGCCGTAGGGTCGCTTGCCCGCAGCTGCCGGTTCCCGCTAGCCTGCCCCAAACGGGAGAGAGCATGAGCCTGCCACCAGAGACCGTGGAACGCGTCCTGTCCTACCTCCGAAAACGAGGCGCCGAGGATTCGGTCGAGGAGGCCGTTGCGCGCGTCCGGCTGGCGGCGGACGACCTCCACGCGGCAGCTCGCGGTGTAGCCGGCTTCGATCAACGCCCTCGCCCGGATGAATGGTCGGCACACGAATGCCTCGCCCACGCCGTCGAGTGGAATCTGCGCAACGCGCGGGAGATCCTCTACGTCGCGCTCAGCGGCGAGCTCCCGCCCGACGAGGCCGTCGTCCTCCCGGCGGAACGCGACGCCCTCATCAGGACGCACGACGAAGCGATCGAGTCGCTGTTTGCGCATTTGCGCGAGGCCGCGCCTGAGGCGTTTCTCCAGATCACCTGGCCGCACCCGTTTTTCGGAGCCCTGAATTGGCGCGAGTGGCTGGCGTTCCTCGAAGTTCATTGCCGCGACCACACCGGCCAATTGCGAGCGATGCAGCGTGCGTGAACGCAGGCCGCTCCGAATCGTCCACACCTCCGATGTGCATCTCGGCGCCTACACCGGCATGCCGGGCGACCGCTGGGAATCGCGGCGCGCTCTCATGGAAGAGACCTTCAGACGGGTCGTTGATCTCGCAAACGACAGCGGAGCGCAGGCGCTCATCATCGCCGGCGACTTCTTCGACAACGACCGCGTGCCACCAGAAACGATCGAATTCGCCGCCAGCGAGATCGCCCGCTTCGGCGGCCAAACGTTCCTCCTGCCCGGGAATCATGACCCCATGGACGCCGGCAAGCTTTACTGGCGCCACGACCTCGAGGGGATCGCCCGGCGGCTGACCATCGTCCGCGCACACGCGGGCGAGTTCCTGGAACCCGAGGGTCTCGACCTTGTCCTCTGGGGACGCGCCTACGTCGAGAGCGACTGGCACTTCCGCCCTCTGGAGGGCCTGCCGCGCCGGATGGACCACCGCTGGCACATCGCCCTCGGCCATGGTCACTTCGTCCACGACGGCGGCGAGACGAACCGCTCGCTCCTCATCACCGAGTCACAACTCGCCAACGCCCGCGGCCACTGGGACTACGTTGCGCTCGGGCACTGGGAGCCGCACGCCGACGTGAGCTCTGGCGGTGTGACGGCTATCTATTCGGGAGCGCCGATGCCCCTCTCCGACGCGAACAAACGCGCCGGTTGGGCAATCGTGGCTGATTTCGACGACAATGGGGTGCGCTGGCGAAAACACCGCGTGGACACGCGCCCAGGGTCCGAGCCGTAGCCTCCCATCGCCCGCACCCGGCCCGGTTGACAGCTCGGGATTCGCCGAGCGGCACGTGACAGGGTAGCTCGGCCGCCCAGAGCGCACGACCCATAAGTGCGTTCTGCCCGCCGGCACACGCCGATGACCGCTCAGTTCCCAATCTCACCGAACAGCGGTCGTTGCGCGAAGACCTGGACTGGGTCGTCGGGCCGACGGGCCGGGGCGCCCGGAGTCATCGCTACATTCGAGACCATGCCATTCCCGACGTCGCTATTTCCCCAGATGTTCTCCCACTATTCTCTTGACAGCATCGTTACAATCACGCTCTATGCACCGCCTAGGCGGAATCAGACCGACCTGCGTGCATGAGGTGTAAGTCATGACTCTCTTATTTCGGAAGAAGTGGCTCCCGCTGGCAGCGCTTGCTGTACTGGCGGCTGCCGCCAGCCTCGCCGTACTCGTTAGCAGCGCGACGGCCCAGTCCCCAATCCAGCCCGCGGTCCCTCCCGCGGTCCCTGTCGGAAAGACCTTTAGCTATGCGGCGAAATTCACCTGCGGCCTGGTGCCCCAGAATCGCGTGCCGCTCGACCCACGGCAGGCAACGGCTGAATTCCCACCCACCGAGCTGCCACTGAAACCCGCGAACTATGCAACCGACATCAACGTTCACAACCCCCAGTTCAAGGCGACAGTTCTCTGGAAGAAGGCCGTCCTTTCCGGCTGGATAGGGATCCCGGGGGCTGCTGGAGGCGCCACGTCGGAACCCGAGCAACGCTTCGACGGTGGCAAGTATTTTCCCGTCCAGTTGCCGCCTGACGGCGCATTCAGCGTGGACTGCGCGGACATCGTCAAGGTGCTCCACCCGCCTGGGCCGTCACCCTACCCGAGCTTCATCACGGGGTTCGTCGTGATCAACTCGCCCGTCGAGCTGGATGTCACCGCTGTCTACACGTCGGAGCGGCAGGACGCACCCGTCATTCACTGCCTCCTTAGTAACGGCCAGATCGTCGCTGCCACACCCAATGCCGCAGGCACGCCGGAATGCCCGACCGCGGCTAACGGAGTGAGTACTATCAGCATGTCGGTGACGCAGACGGGGACAGGTCTGACGATGGACGTGGAGTCCATCACACCGAAGTCCGTGGCCTTCGTGGGACACGACTAACAGCAGATCGGCGCCGCGCCCCGCACCGAGAGATACCGGGGGCGGGGCCGGCGTCCAGCTCTGGCAACCTAACGTCGGTGTCGGCGATTGCGCGCGGAGGCTCGTGCTGCCTCAGCTCGCCCAGTACAGCCCACCCTGGAGAAAGTCGACGACACGCCGCCAGGCGTCCTCAGCGGCGTCGGGGTAACTGGCGGCCTGCCGATCGAAGAACGAGTGGGGCGCCCCCGGATAGGTGACGAGCGCGTGCTTCACGCCGACCTCCGTGAGCGCGCGGTCGAACTTCTCGATGTCCTCCGCCGTGATCCCCTGGTCGGCGCCGCCCATCAGCCCAAGCAAGGGCACGCGGAAGTCCTGCACCCGCGCGATCACCGGCTCCGAGCCATCCCGTTGCGGCCGCGTCGGCGACCCGTACATGCCCGCCACACCGGCGATCCCGTGGACCGTTTGCGCCATGATCCAGGAGTTGCTGCCGCCAAAGCAGAACCCGAGCGTGAAGACGTTGCGCTGCTCGAAACCTGGCCGTTTCCGCAACAGGTCCACGCACGTCTGGACGTCGGCCGAGATGCCCGCCACCGTCGTCTGCGCGACGTGCGGCATGAATTCGAATCCGTCCGGCCGTTTGCCGACGCCCGCCGATCGCCCGAAGTAATCGAAGGCGATCGCGTCGTAACCCACGTTCGCGAACCGGAGCGCGAGTTCCTCATAGAACGGGTGCAGCCCGCGAACGTCAGGAAGGATGACGACCCCGGGGCCCTCGGGAGCTGACGCCCGCGCGGTGAACGCGGCGAAGTGGTTGCCGTCGGCTGCGACCAGCTCGAGGTCATCGTGCTCGACGGCGCCGCCGCCAATCGCCGGTCTGTTCGAGTCGTGCACTGTCATCTGCTCCCACCTGTTCTGGCTGTCCTCACGCCGCGTATCGTACGGTCCGGCCACCAGCGCTACAATCGCCGCGGGGGACAGCGGGCGGCACCGAACGGAGCGCAAACGTGGTACATGACGGCGACCTGGTCGAGCTGCACTTTCATGGCACGCTCGACAACGGCGAGGTCTTCGACACCTCCCGACGACGCAGCCCTCGCTACTTCGTCCTCGGCCGCGGACAACTGCTCCCGGCCTTCGAGGCGCAAGTCCGCGAGATGAGCCCCGGCGACCGCCGCTCCTTCACCATTCCCAGCGCCAGCGCCTACGGCGCGCACGATCCGTCCCTCGTGTTCGTCGTCCCCCGCGCCGAGGCGCCCGAGACTGTCGCTCCCGGCGACGAGGTGCAACTGACCGGCGGGCGGCCGGGCACGATCACCTCGGTCGATCCCGAAACCGTCAGCGTCGACGGCAACCACCCGCTCGCGGGCCAAACGCTCCATTTTGAAGTCGAACTCCTGTCCGCCCGCCCGGCGGTGCCGGAGCGCTAGCCGATCGGTAGTTCGACCCCGGCCAGCGGCCACCGTTGATCACCGCACGCTCTCCGCCATCCCGGCACTGAAAGAGAGCGCCGCATCCTCAACAGGACACGGCGCTCTCCCGTTCCGGGCGACGGCTCGGTCTAGCGAGCGTCTGTCGCCGGGCGAGTCAGGGCTGGCCCCTCGGGACTTGGCGGGCGCTGGGCTTCGGGCTTCGGCGCCGAATTCCGAACAACATACGTGAAGACGTAACCGCCAGTCAGGACGAGCAGGGCCATCGAGACGTAGAACACCCCCATCGCAAGTGAGAGGTTCGAATCGGAGACCAGGAACTTCGAAACGGAGGCGAGGTGACTCTGGGAGTTGACTTCCACGCCGATCACCAGCGGGACCAGGTAGAGCATTGAGCCAAGCGTCAGGAGCACCGCTGTCAGGCGGTAGTCGGCAGGGTTCTCATCCGGGTCACGCACCATTTTCAGGAGCAGAACCCAGAGCGCCAGGACGCCCGCGAGTGAAGCCGTGACCGGCACCGGACTGTCGTGGAGGATGTTCGGATAGAAGAAGACTAGGCTCGTGGCCACGGTCGCGACAAGGGCGCCGTCCCGAAGGAGGACGTAGGTCAGCCAGAACACGTCGGCGCCGAAACGCAACGAGAGCTTGCGCAGAGTCCGGATGGCGTAGGGACGCATCAGGTAGAAGACGAGCGTGGCCACCCAGAGCAGCGGCAGCGCCGCAACCATCGAGCCGACGAGAAAATCGCGGAATCCGTTCTGGAAGGCGGCGCTAAGCGCGGCCTGGAGTTGATCGACCGTCATTGCGGTGCTCCTTCGTGCTCGTGTGTGCTAAAACCGGCGGCTCTGGTCATTTCCGAACCCATGTCCGCCACACTTGCCAGGGTGCGACTCGCTTCGCGAGGCGCCAGCGGAGATCCTTCCCCCACGGATCGTGGGCTTCCCGCGGCGCCTGAACCTTCATCGCCGCCCGCGTGTACGACGACAGCGGCATCCAGCGAACCTCCGTCCCGTGCGGCTCAACAAGAATGGGGCCCTGCCGCACGGCGACGACAGGCCGTTCGCCCACCGCCTTGATGGAGATCGCCTCGGTCGGGCACTCGCGCACACAGATGGTGCAGCCGTTGCAATGGTCGACCTGGACCGGCACTTCCATCATCCAGTTGAACGACTCCGGATCGGCGTCGCCACGGGCGAACGTCGACTCGGGTCCCTCGTGGCTGGTGCGAGTCATGTCCAGCGCGCGGATCGGGCAGACATCCATACAGATGCCGCAGTTGATGCAAGTCGCTTCCGCGACAGTGACCTCGAATTCCTTTTCCATCACGCGCGCGTGGCCGCCTCCGCCTTCTCTTCGGGCAGGTCCGGGACGACAGTCGCGTGGAAGAAGAGCACGTAGCCCACTGCCACGAAGCCGAGGATCCCGCAGAGAATGATGCTCGCGTAGGCCATCCCGGCAGCCAGCACCGGGTGCTGGTTCGAGATGAACAGCGAGGTGAACCCGTTGATGTTCCCGAAATCCGTTGCCTGGACGCCGATAAACGTCGGGATCAGGTAGAGGGCCGCACCCAGCGCCAGGAGCACGCTCACCGCGTAGAACGCCCGC
Source organism: Chloroflexota bacterium (assembly GCA_021823905.1). Classification (GTDB taxonomy): domain Bacteria; phylum Chloroflexota; class Dehalococcoidia; order Tepidiformales; family Tepidiformaceae; genus JAKALX01. Next base: position 12,541 of record JAKALX010000056.1, read on the forward strand.
GGATTGTCATCGGCGTCCCAGATCAGCTTGATGACCAGGACCGCGAGCGCGCAGACCGCCGCCAGCCCGCCCGTGATCGGCCAGGCGCCCGCAATGAACGGATCGACGAACAGGAATTGGATGCTGAGAACGAACGTGACGACGATAAGAAGATCCCGTGCACCGGCGTAGACGAGCCACCAGAGGTCGGCGCCCAGGCGAAGGCTGAACTTCGTGACGACGTTGAGGATGTACGGCCGGGCAAGGTGCACCGCGATGACGAGAAACCACAAGACGGGGAGGAGCGCCACCACCGTGCCTTCGATGATCGACTCGCCTGCTCCGACGATGGAGCCGTATACGGCCTGCTGAATCTGGTCTGGACCCATTACTTAGATGTCCTTTCTCCACATCTCATGGCTGCATCCCGCTACGATTAACAACTGAACCGCGTGTCCACAACAATTTCTACCGAAATCCGAATACTCATATGATAGTTCAGTAGTTGAGGCAGCGGCTCTGCGACAGGAATATGTTCCCTTACCCTTTACGCGGTTTTTCACGCGGTGTTTACGCAATGCGACCCCTGCGTTGCCACCACAACTTTTGCGCTCGTTGGATCGCGATCATCGCTGGCGCGCCTCATCCGTGACTGCCGGCAGCGCCTCCCGGCAGCACTCGGCGCGCCCTGACCGCTGCCGCGCTACACTCAGCGGCATCCCGCCCGGAGTTTTCGCCCATGCCTCGCCTGCGCCCCGTCGACCGTGCCGACATTCCCGAGGAACTGCACTACGTCTGGGACCGGCTCGCACCGGGCGCTCCGGCCCTTCCCAACATCTTCCGCACGCTTGGCAACAATCCGAGGCTGCTGCGCGCCTATGCACGCTTCGGCAATGCGCTCTGGGCCGATTCTGGCCTCGATCTCCCCACCCGCGAGCTCGCCATCCTGCGGACCGCAATCCTCCATCACAGCGTCTATGAATGGCAC
>JAKALX010000484.1 GCA_021823905.1 Chloroflexota bacterium
GTCAGCCGGCGGCATCATGGCGATGGCCAACCTCCTCTTCGGCAGTCTCGCCGACGCCTGGGGAGCGCCGGTCCTCTTCCTCGCTCCGGGCGCCCTCTTCGTCGCGATCATTGCCGCGAGCGCGTTTGCTGTGCCGCACCTGCGGCGGCTCTTCCAGACGGGCGGGTTTACCGCCGCCGCCAGCGACGCGCCGGCATGACCAGCGGTGAGGTGGGCCCCTCGCCGCGGTTCGGCGGCGCTGTCCTCACTGCGCACGCGCTCGACTCAATTCGCGACCGCGGAATCCCGGTCGACGCGGTGCGGGCCGTCCTGGCGCAGCCCGACGAGTGGTGGGAAGTGCGCCCGGGGCGCGTCGTCTGCCACGGCATCGTGGAGTGGGGCGGAAAAAAGCGCCTCCTCCGGGTGTTCGTCGATCCGGACCCACCCCCGGGCCGGCTCGTCACCGCGTACGTGACCAGTAAGATTGAGAAGTACAGGAGGGAGCCATGAAGGTGACCTACGACGCCGAAACCGACACCCTTCGTGTGGTTCTCAAGGAATCACCGATCACGGAAAGCGACGAGGAGAAGCCAGGCGTGATCATCGACTTCGACGAAAGCGGGGACGTCGTGGGTTTCGAAATCCTGGACGCCTCGCAGCGCGTCGGAAATCCGCGTCATATGGAGTTCGTGACCTCTGGGTGAGACCCTCGCCCAGGAGGGGAACGTCTCACGCCGTCCGGATCGCGCCACTCTCCTTGAACCGCTCGATGTCGTCCCAGCCGTACCCCGCCTCCAGCAGGATCTCCTCCGTGTGCACGCCAAGAATGGGGCCTGCCCCCTGCACTCGTGGCGGCGTCGCGCTCATGTGAATCGGCGGTCCCGGCACCCGCATCCGGCCGAGGTGCGGCGTGTCGATCTCCACCAGGTACTCGTTCGCCCAGTACTGCGGGTGCGCCGCCATCCCCGCGTAGTCCAGCACGGGCGCGTGCGGCACGTCCGCCTGCTCGAACGGCTCCAGCCACCCCTCCATCGGCCGCGTCCGGAAGATGCGCTCCAGTTCCTCGACGAGCGCATCCTTGTTCTTCGCCCGTCCCCATGGGTTGGCGAAGCGCTCGTCGGTCTTCAGCCAGGCCGCGTCCAGGGCGTCGCACATCCGCTCCCAGAACTCCTGCGTGTTCGCGGCGATCGCGATGTGCTTCCCGTCAGCGCACTCGTAGTTCGTGTAGGTCGCCGCCCGCCGCCGCTGGAACCCACTCTGCTGCCCCGTCCTCAGGAACTCGACGATCTGCTTCGACTGCATCGCCACCATCCCGCCGATCAGCGATCCGTCGATGTGCTGCCCGATCCCGTCGCGCTCCCGCACAAAGAGCGCGGTCGCGATCCCGAACGCCAGCAGCATCGCCCCGATCTGGTCCGCGAAGCCGCCGATGAGCGCCTGTGGCTCGCCACCAGGGCCCTCGCCCTGTTCGTACATCACCCCGCTCAACGCCTGCGCGACGTGGTCGTAGCCGCCGCGCGTCGCCCACGGTCCCTTCCGGCCCCAGGCCGAGGCCGAGGCATAGATCAGGTCCGGCCGGAGTGCTTTCAGGTCGTCGTAGCCCAGCCCCATCCGTTCCATCACGCCCGGCCGGAAGTTCTCGACGACCACGTTGCAGCCAGGAACGAGCCTTCGCACGATGGCGATGGCATCCGGCTTCTTCAGGTCGAGCGTCAGGCTCTTCTTCCCCCGGTTGTGTCCCTCGAAGTATGACGAGAAGCCGTCCGGCCCAAGTCCGTTCGCCCGCCCCATTTCGCCGCCCGGCGGCTCGATCTTGATGACCTCCGCGCCCATGTCCGCCAGCAGCAGCGTTGAAAACGGCCCCTGCTGCGCCACCGTGAAATCCAGCACGCGCACGCCATGAAGTGCGGAAGGCCGAGTATCAAACGAGTCGTCGCTCATGCGGCCGAGTCTAGCACCGCGGGCGTTCGTGGGGCCTTTCTCGGGCCGGCGCTATGCTGCGCAACACCGCGTGCATCCAGGGAGCATCCGATGCCCATCGTTGAAACCGAGCATTACGACGGCGTGATGGTCATCCGCCTCAACCGGCCAGAGCGTCTCAACGCCCTCGGCGACGAGCTACGCGCGGCGATGGCCGGCGCCTGGTGCGCGTTCCGCGACGGCCCCGAGGAGGTGGCGATCTTCACCGGCACGGGCCGCGCCTTCTGCGCCGGCGAGGACATGAAGGAGTCCCTCGGCCGCGGTGCGCCAGGACTTCCGTCGCAGGGCCGCGACGACCCGTTCATGCAGGGTACGCTCGACAAGCCGGTCATCGTCGCCGTCAACGGCTACGCCATGGGCGGCGGCTTCCTCCTTGTCGAACGCTGCGATCTCCGCCTCGCCGTTCGCGGCGCCGTCTTCGAAATGTCCGAGGCGAAGCGCTGGCTCCTCGGCGGCTATCAGCACGGGCACGTCGGCGGCCTTTCCCATGCGATCGCGACGGAGATGGCTTTCGCCTATCGCTTCACCGCCGAGCGCCTCTACGAGCTCGGCTTCCTCAACCGCCTGGTCGAACCGGATCAGCTCATGCCTGAGGCCATCTCAATGGCCCGCCATCTGCTCACGCTGCCGCCGGCCTCGCGCGTCAACACCCTCGCGATGATGCGCGCGATGAAGCCATCCGTCCCGCCAGAACTCGAAGCCCTCGCCAACCGCCTCCACGGCCACGGCGCGAAGTCCGACCTCATGGAGTCCCGCGCCGCCTTCGCCGAACGCCGCGAACCCAACTTCAAAGGCTGGGACGATCCCCAGGACCGCTACCGGACCCCAACCCTCGAATCGATCCGCCGCGAGCATCGCCAGTAACGTGCACGACCCGAACTCGCTCCTGCCTACCAATCGCGAATTGGCAATCGCCAATCGCCGATCGGCCCTTCAGAAGCGCGACAGCCATGGAGCGCCGCGCTGCAAACTTGCCGCCGCGACAATCCCTGGGGCAATCGGCAATCGGCAATCGGCAATCGCCAATCGGCAATCGTGAATCGTGAATCGTGAATTACGGAACCAGCACCACCTT
>JAKALX010000485.1 GCA_021823905.1 Chloroflexota bacterium
GGAGCTGGTCCGTAAAGGCGCTGTGATAGGTGGTGGCGAGGATGGTGCCAAAAACAGCCGTCCCGAGCACGGTTCCGATCTGCCGGAAGAACTGGCCGGAGCTGCTCGCCACGCCGAGATACTGGTGGGCGACGGCATTCTGGAGAACCAGGGACATCGTCGGCATGAGCAGGCCGAAGCCCAGGCCGAGAACAACCATCGTCCCGGCGATCTGGACTTGCGAGGTGCCAAGATCGAGTTTCGAAAGCACGAACATGCAGACCAGGATGATAGCGGCGCCAAGGATCGTGAGGAGCTTGTAGCGTCCGTTCCAGGCGATCAGGTTACCGCCGACGACGCTGGCGAAGAGCACGCCGAACGACTGGGGCGTCGTGATGACGCCCGATGCGGTCGCCGATTCACCGAGCGCCGTCTGCACGAACATCGGCAGGTAGGCCAGGACCCCGAACATGCCGATGCCAAACGCGAACAGCGTCAGATTCGCAAGCACGAAGACCGGGTTGCGAAAGAGGTGCAGCGGCAGCATCGGCTCCGGGTGCCGCAGCTCCTGAAGGATGAACAGGCCAACGAGAACCGCCGAGGCTCCGATGAGGCCAATGATCTGCGGGGACGCCCAGTCGTACTTGTCGCCCGCCCACACCAGCGCGAGGAGCAACAGAACCGACGCCAGCGAGAGCACGGCCGCACCGGCGAAGTCGATCTTTGGCCGCCGCAGGCCGCGGCGCGTTGGGAGGTTGAACCAGATCGCGGGGATGGCGATCAGGCTGAAGGGGATGTTGATGTAGAACACCCAGCGCCAGTCCCAGGAGTCCGTCAGAAAGCCCCCGACCGTCGGTCCGGCGATGCTCGCCAGGCTGAAGGTGCCCGTGAAAAGTCCCATGTACCGGCCGCGCTCGGCCGGCGGAAAGATGTCGCCGATGCTGGCGAACACGGAGGCGAAGATCATGCCGCCGCCGATGCCCTGGACCGCTCGGAACAGGATCAGTGAGACCATCGTGGGGGCGGCTCCACAGGCAGCGGAAGCGAACATGAAGACGAGGATTCCGGCGATGATGAATGGCTTGCGACCGTAGATGTCGGAAAGCTTGCCAACGAGGGGGATGACGACCGTCGAGGCGAGCAGGTAGCTCGTAAACATCCAGGAGAGCAGCCCGAACCCGCCGAGGTCGGCGAGGATGCTCGGCGTCGCGGTCGAGACGACGGTCTGATCCAGCGCGCCGACGAACATCGCGACCATCAGGCTGAGAATGAGCAGCCATCGCTCGCGGACGGTCAGGATCTCCCCGAGTGGGCGGAGGTCGGCCGACATGTGTCGCTCCTGCTCTTACGTTCGCGTCAAGGTACCGGTCAGCCTACAGGGCCGGTTTTACGAAGGCAATTCGGCTGCCGGCCCAGGCGGGACGGAAAACCGGGTTGCCGCAACAACAACCCGGTCTCTCCTGGTCAGGCGGGTGCGAGAAGCGCTAGACGCGCTTTTCCTTGATGCGCGCGGCCTTGCCGGTGAGGCCGCGGAGGTAGTAGAGGTTCTTGCGCCGCACCTTGCCATGGCGCACGACTTCAACCCGGTCAACACGCGGGCTGTTCACGGGGAACGTGCGCTCGACGCCGACGCCGCTCGCGATCTTGCGCACGGTGAAGTTCGATACGAGGCCCTTCATTCGCTTGCGAATGACCACGCCTTCGAACACCTGGATGCGCTCTTTGTCGCCTTCGACGACTTTCGCGTGCACGCGGACGGTGTCGCCGCTGCCAAAATCAGGGATGTCGGTGCGCTGCTCGGTCTGGATCAACGCGTCGAGTTCGTATGCCATCTCGTCAACCTTTGCTGGACGTAACCGTACGAGGATAGCGGACGTTTGGGTAAGAGCCAAAGCGGGCGAGGCTCAGCGGCCCGTGCTCCCGTGCCCGCCGGCGCCGCGCTCCGTGTCCGTGAGTTCCTCGGCCTCTTCCAGCACCACGCCGGCCAGTTGAGACACGACAATCTGCGCGATGCGATCGCCGTCCTGGATCCGATGCTCGATGTCGAGGGCCATGGTGTACATCGTCACCATCAGCTCGCCGCGATAGTCGGCGTCGATCGTCCCATAGGTGCAGAGGACGCCCTGGCGGGCGAGCCCGCTCCTCGGCCGGATCTGCACGTCGTACCCGGGTGGCGCTTCGATCGCGATCCCGGTCGGGATGAGCACTGGATACTGACCGACAATCACGTCCCCGGCCTCGAGCGAGGCGTAGAGGTCGAAGCCGGACGACCCCTGCGTCGCCCGCCGCGGCAGCCTGGCCCCAGGCCGGACGCGCTTCACGCGGATCACAGCGCTCATCGCTTCTCCACCACGAACAGCGTGACGAAGCTCGGATGCGCTTGATCGTGAAAGACCGTGTTCATCGCCACCGCCATCCCGGTGTCGGTTGCGATGGTGTCGCCGGTGTTCGTGTTGCGGTCGAAGCGTGGGAAGTTCGAGCTGCTGATCTCGAGCCGGAGCCGGTGGCCGCGCCGGAAGACGTTGGACGTCCCCGCGAGATCAATCCGGAGCTCGACGGGCTCGCCCGGCGTCAGCAGCGAGGGTATGGCGAAGCTCTCTCGGTAGCGCGCGCGGATGACACCGTCGCAGAGGTTGAGCGCCGTGCCGTCCGGCTGAACGTCAACGAGCTTGGCGGTGAAGTCCGTGTCGGGCGCCGAGCTGGCGGCCCAGAGCCGTACCTCCACCGGCCCCGTGGCCTCGATCTCGCGGTCGAGCGGCGGCGTGCTGTAGCAAAGGACATCAGGTCTGGCTTCGATGAGCGCCTGATCGAACTGCCCCGGTGGCACGTCGAGTGGATAGGGGAAGAGCGCCCCCCCGGCTGTCGGACAGGGGTTGATCGGGTCGTAGACGAAGTGGTCAGGCCGTTCCGCCCCTGGCGCTTCCGTCGCCAGCACGCCATCGCCCCGCGCCGTCTGTGCCGAGCCGTTGCTGTGAAGGTAGTAGCGCGTGGCCGTGGCCTCTGCCGGCGGCCATTCCGAGTACGTACGCCACTGATTGACGCCCATCGCGAAAAC
>JAKALX010000486.1 GCA_021823905.1 Chloroflexota bacterium
ACGTGCCAGTCCTTGGTGATCTCAGACGCTTTCAAGCGCACGGTTGTGTTCATAGTCGATAGCCCTCGTCGTACCAGACTTGCTCGAGCGAGAGGCCGTGAGCGGGGGCGGTTGGGCCCATGACTCCCGGCGCTGCCTGTTCGAGCAGGCGGACGAATTCCTCCACGGTCTGGCTTCCGCGGCCCACTCGCACGAGGGCGCCGGTGAGCCGGCGCACCATTTGCGGCAGGAACGCGTCTGCCTCGATGTCAAACAGGACGGTGCGGCCTTCGCTGCTCCAACCTGCGTTGAAGACGGTCCGAACAGAAGTCCGGCCCGGCTCCAGTTTTCCGGAACAGGCGATAAAATCGCGAGTCCCGAGAAGCGCCGCCAAGGCGGCGTTCATCGCCTGAAGATCGAGGTCGCCCTCGACGAACCAGGCGAAACGGCGGGTGAGCGGATCGCGCACGCCGCCGCTGGTGACGGTGTAGCGGTACCAGCGCCGGCGGGCCCAGCGCCTGGGGTCGAACCCCGGCGGAACCTCGCGCAGCGCGCGCACTGCCACATCATCCGGCAGGTGAGCGTTGAGCGCTCGGCCCACCGTGCTGGCCGCCAGCCGCGTTTCGGCGGAGAAGGCGGCCACCTGGCCCCTGGCGTGGACGCCCGAATCGGTGCGTCCGGCCAGTTCGACGCGGGTTGGCGCTCCGAAGAGGGCCGCCGCCGCGGTTTCCAGTACTTCCTGGACGGTCCGGGTGTTCGGCTGCACCTGCGAGCCGGCGAACTCCGAGCCGTCGTAGCTGACGGTGGCCGCGAATCGTGTCGCGGTCACCGGTTATTCGGCGCTGTGGCCGGCCTCGCGCTCCTCGGCGTCGTCCTGGGCGAGCTCGGAAGCGCTCTCGGTGGTTTCTTCCGCGACCGCTTCAGCAGATTCGCCTTCGGGCTCCGCCTCATCAACAGTTGGCTCGGCAGGCTCCAATGCTGGAGCATCGGGCGCCGCCGCAACTGGCGCGGCGGCTTTCGGGGCGGCAGTCACACGTTGCGGCCGTGGCGTTGGCGGCGCGTCGACGAAATCGACCAGCTCGATCGACGACATGCGAGCGCCGTCGCCCTTGCGCGGCTCAAGGCCGGTGAGGCGAAGGTAGCCGCCGGGGCGATCCTTCATCCGCGGGCCGATCTCGTCGAAGACCTTCTTCACGACGGCGGTGTCGTAGACGAAGCGCATCGCCTGGCGGCGGGCGTGGAGGTCGCCGCGGCGGCCGAGGGTGATGATCTTCTCCGCCATGGGGCGGATTTCCTTGGCCTTCGCCTCGGTTGTGGTGATGCGCTCGTAGCGCAGGAGGTCGGTGACCAGGTTGCGGTAGAGCGAGAGGCGGTGGCTGGTTTCGCGGCCGAGGTGGCGGCCGGCTACGCGGTGTCGCATCGGTTAGTCCTCGTCGTCGGCGCCGATGAGGTCTTCGGCGCTCCCGTCTTTCAGGAGTGCTTCTTTCAGGGCTTTGCCCAGGGCGCTCAGGTTTTCTTCTTCGTCCTCGTCGTCGAGGATGACAGCGCTGGTGCGAACGGGCTGGGGGCGGCGAGCCCCGGGACGCACGCCAGGAGCAACGCCCCTGCCGGTGTCGGCGATCGGGACGAGGCCTTCCTGGTCGCCGTCGATGTAGCCAAGCTCGATCAGCCGGTCGCGCAGCTCGTCATAGGACTTGCGGCCGAAGTTGCGGAGCGCGAGGAGCTCGTCCTCGCTCTTTTCGAGAACCTGGCCGACGGTCATGAGGCCGCTGCGCTTGAGGCAGTTGTAGGCCCGCACGGAAAGCGACAGGTCCTCGATCGGCGTGTTGTAGCGGTCCGGCGGCATGAGCATGCCGGCGACCGAGCCACCGCCCGAGGGCAGGCCGGCCGCGGACATGCTGATCTCCGGTCGGCCCATCTGGCTGAAGAGGGCGAACTGATCCATGAGGATGTCGGCGCTCTTGCCGAGCGCGTCGATGGCGCCGATGGTCCCGTCCGTCCAGATCTCCAGGATCAGCTTGTCGAAGTTCGTCGACTGGCCGACGCGTGTCTTTTCGACGCGATAGTTGACCTTGCGGATGGGTGTGTAGACGGCGTCGACCGGAATGACACCGATGGGCATGCCTTCGACGCTGCCGGCGGGGACGTAGCCACGGCCGAGCTGCGCATGGAGCTCGACGTTGAGCTTGGAGCCGGGGGCGTCGAGGGTGGCGAGGTGAAGCTGGGGATTGACTATCTCGAAATCGGCCGGGACCTGGATGTCGGCGGCGGTGACTTCGCACGGCCCTTCGACGTCGAGGGCAAGGGTTCCGGTGCGGTTGCTCAGGGCCTTGAGCCGGATCTCCTTGAGGTTGAGGAGGAACTCGGTGGTGTCCTCCTGCATGCCCGCGATGGTGGAGAATTCGTGCTCGACCTGATCGATTCGCACCGAGGTGATGGCGGCGCCTTCGAGCGAGCTCAAGAGCACGCGCCGGAGGGCGTTGCCGAGGGTAATGCCGTAGCCAGACTCGAGCGGCTCGGCGATGAGCCGCGCATAGTCGTCGGTTTCGTCTTCGACGATGAGCTGGGGGACGACCTCTTCGTTCGTCTGCCCGATCAACTCCAGGGAATCCATCATGCTGCTGGGTGCCTCAAACCTGTCGTTCGAATTCGCGAAAAACGAACGGATCGCTAGCGCGAGTAGTACTCGATGATGACGTTTTCGTTGAAGAGGTGAGTCTCTCCATGGGCGACGGTTGGGGGCGCGGTGACGCGTCCGGACATGGTTGCGATGTCGAGTGCGAGCCACGAGGGCGGGTTCTTGGACTTCATGCTGTCCTGGACGATCTTGTAGTACTCGCTGCGCTGGCCGCGCGGCGTAAAGCCGACGGTGTCGCCTTCACCGAGGTGGGCGGAAGGGATGTCCATCTTGCGGGCGTTCACGGTGATAATGCCGTGCCGGACGATCTGGCGGGCCTGGCTGCGGGAATCGGCGAAGCCGAGGCGGTAGACGATGTTGTCGAGCCGGGTCTCAAGCAGGCGGACGAGGTTCTCGCCGGAGACGCCGGGGCG
>JAKALX010000487.1 GCA_021823905.1 Chloroflexota bacterium
GTTGAGGCCGCCCGGCCGGTTCTAGATGAACTCGTAGTCGGCGGGGTTCGGTTCGAGCGTCTGGCGCCAGTAGTCGATCAGGTTGAAGGGCCAGTTCTGGGCGACACGGCCCTTCTGGTTGCGGTACCAGCTGTTCACGGTCGCGACGCCCCAGACCCGCTCGCGGTTCGCGCGGTCGATCCGCTCGTTGTAGGCGTCGTGGACCTCGCGTCGGCAGTCGATGGCGTTGCGGCCGCTTTCCAGGAGCATGCGCAGGCAGCCGAGGACGTACCTCACTTCGCATTCCGAGAAGTAGATGATGCTGCCGTTGACCACGATGTTCGTGTTCGGCCCGTAGAGCATGAAGAAGTTCGGAAAGTTCGGAACGGTGATGCCCATGTAGGCGCGTGCGTCGCCATCCCACTGCCGGTTGAGATCGATGCCGCCGCGCCCGCTGATCGTCATCGGCGTGAGGAACTTCGAGGCCTGGAAGCCGGTGCCGTAGACGATGACGTCGGCCGGATGCTCGACGCCGTCGCAGGTGACGACGCCGCGCGGGGTTATCTCCCGGATTCCGTCGATCAAGAGCTCGACGTTGGCGCGCTTGAGCGTCCGGGCCCAGATGCCGTTGTCGAGGATGATCCGCTTGGACGCCGGCGGGTACTTCGGGAGGACTTTCTCGAGGAGGTCCGGACGGTCTTCGAACTGGCCGCGGATGTAGGCGCTGAAGAGCTCGCGCAGCTCGTCGTTCGCGGCGCTTACCGAGCGGTCGCGGTGCTCCCAGCTCTCGTCGACCTTCGCCGCGTGGAGGAGGCCGTCGGTCGTGTTCCAGAAGAGCCAGAACCGGTACCAGTGCATGTAATGCGGCACGTGGAGGAAGAGCCAACTGAGCCCCGCGGGCACCTCGTCGTGGTAATGCGGGACCGGTGCGAACCAGTTTGGCGTGCGCTGGAAGATCGTGAGTTGCGCGGCTTCCTCGGCGATGACCGGGATGAACTGGGCCGCGCTCGCGCCGGTGCCAATGACCGCGACGCGCTTGCCCCTGAGGTCGACGGAATGGTCCCAGCGGGCGGAGTGGAACGACGGACCCGCGAAGGAGTTCATCCCGGCGATGTCGGGCAGCTTCGGCTGGTTGAGCTGGCCCACGGCGCTGATGACGGCCTGAACCGCCAGGGTCTCCTCGGCGCCGGCCGGGGTGCGCAGCCGGAGCGACCAGTTTCCCGAGCGTTTGTCGAACGTGGCGGAGCATACCTCGGTGCCGAAGCGGATGTGCTCGCGGAGGCCGTACTCTTCGGCGCAGTCGCGGAAGTAGTTCAGGAGCACTTCCTGGGTGGAGAAGTGCTTCGGCCAGTCGGTCTTCTGGGCGAATGAGTAGCTGTAGAAGGCGTTCGAAACGTCGACCCTCGCGCCGGGATAGGTGTTCTCGAACCAGGTGCCGCCGACGTCGGCGTTTTTCTCGACGATGACGAAGGGTACGGCGGCCTGCTTCAGGCGGATCGCGGCGAGAATGCCCGACATGCCGGCCCCGATGATCGCGACGGTGAACGGGATCGCTGGATCCTTACGCCACTTCGGGGCCCGCAGATCTTCACCGCCGGGCGCCAGCTCTTCGATGAGCAACGGGATGTAATCGTCGCTCGCAGCTGAGCCGGTCATCCAGGCGGAAATGCGGCGGACGTCTTCCTCGATGGGCCGGGGAGCCGTCTGGACGCGGCCGTCGCGCAAGTTCCTCAGCGCCTCGAAGGCGATCAGCTTGGCTGCTTCCTGCTGCTCCGCGGTCATGCCTCCCTGTGCGACCCCAGGCGAGACGCCAGCGGGCTTCAGGTCGGCGCGGAGGAGCGTGAAGTCGCCGGTGGCCTGGGCGAGCGCGGGGAGAAGCGCCGGAAGGAAGGCGTCTTCAAGCGACTGCCGAATCGTGGCGTCGTCTTCAGAAATTGTCAGCGTGGCGCGTTGGATGGCCATGGAAGGAACTCCTCGGACAGTTGATGAGGACCAGCATGGACGAAATCTTAGCGGCTACTGGCGTGGGCTGCCCGGGGACTGGCGCCGACAGGGGCGGCTGGCGGCGTTCCCCGGACACAACGGGGCCGGGCGAGGCAGTTCAGACGCTTCTCTCTCGAATTTGAGCGAAATCAACCACCGAAATGGTTGAAGACGCGAGGGTGAACTTCCGATAACCCCGACGGAAGAGCTTCGTGTTTGAGCCGCGTGGCCGGACGGCCACCTGGGCCGCGCGTGAACGAGTGATCGGGGGAACCATGCTTCAGAAACTCGCTGCCATCTCTGCTATCGCGACGGCGTCCCCCAGTTCACTGTCCGTGGCCGCTGTGGAGCGAGCCTGCGAACTCGTGTCGGAGCTCTTTGGCGCGGAGGACGCATACATCATTCGGGCGGGCGATCCGCTGTTCATCCGGTTGGGCAGCGAGGAAGACCCGCGCGAGTACGAGATCAAGCAGCGGGGCTACTGGATTATCTGGAAAGAGCTCGCCAGCCGCGAAGCTTCGCCAACGGGATTGTTCACCGTGAGCGGCAGGCTGGTCGCGGATCCCCGGCCCTGCGCGCCGGGCGCCTGCGGAACGCACGCCGCCACAATCCTACCAGGGAACGAGAGCAACTCTGAGCTGCTGGTAATCCGGGCGCCGTTCTTGGACGGCCTGAGCTCCGGCCAGTGCGACCTCCTCGCGATGCTGCGGCCGATTCTTGGCTCGCTCATCAGCAACTTCCTCGATTCCGAGCGGCAGGCCCGCCAGCGCAAGCAGCTCGGCGCGCTCTCGGAGGTTGCCGCGGCATTCAGCGAGACGAAGGACATGGCGCACGCGCTGGAGGCGGTTGCGACGGCCCTGGCGAAGGCATCCGGCTTCGACTGGGTGAACGTGTACCTGATGGACGAGGAGCTCAACGCCATCACCGACCGCGCCCAGAACGTGGCGCGCTACTCGTCGACGGCGACAGCCCAGGAGCACAGTTGGAACCGGCCCGATCCCGACCGCGACGCCTCGACCATTCGCGTTGCCAGGCGTCTCGCGCGGACGC
>JAKALX010000488.1 GCA_021823905.1 Chloroflexota bacterium
GCCCGCCGGCGACCGGTGGGCGGGGTAGACTCGCGCGGTGCGCGACCGCCGCTTCGACTGGCTCTACGACCGCACCCGGCAGCCGGTGAAGGAGTTCATCCTCGAGCGCTTCGCCGCCGAGCTGGCGCGGGAGCTCTCGGCCTGGCCGCCGCCGGTGGTGGAGTGGGTGAGCGAGGAGCTGCGGGCGCGCTGGGCGGCGGGGCTGGAGGCGCCCCCCCGGGAGCAGGTGATGCGCCTCGCCCTCCGGCTGGCCCGGCTCGACCTCCTGCGCGAGTTCGAGGCGGCGGAGCGGCTCCTCGCGAGCGAGGGGCGGCGCGCCTTCCAGACGCCGGCGGAGGAGGCGGCCGGCCACCTGCTCTCGCGCTTCGTGTCCGAGAAGTGCCTGGGCCTGAAGGAGTGGGCCGAGGGGGCGAGGCTCACCCGCGAGGACCTGGTGCGGGCGGTGGAGCGGGTGGAGAAGCGCCTCGCGGAAGCCGAGGACGCGGAGCTGGGTTGAAGGCCTTTCTATCGCAGGACCCGGGCTTATGTCGCTTCACGAACCGCTAAACCGGTCACGGGTGTGCGACCGTCCTTTGATTGGTGCTCCGTCAGTAGAGTTTCCCGTCCTGCCCGCGCCAACCTTTCTCTGTCTTCTCGAATCGGAGTGTTCCCGTGACTCTCGTCGTCTGGCCCTTCGCCGCCTTCTTCCGTCCCGCGAACATCATCGCGTTGAATGGTCCAGGCGTGTCCCGAATTGTCTCGAAGCTCATCTGTCCCATCGGTCCGCCCCAGTAGCAATCCCCGAGGAACTCAATTTTCGCTTCATATTCGATGACGTATATCTTTGCCCCCAGAAATTCGGCCTCCTGGCCGTTCTTCTTCGTGACGCTGGCAAGCCTGATGAGCCCGTTCGACTGTCTCTGGACCAAGCCCGCTACAACCTTCTCGGCGTCAGAAGCGGAGGGCTTCGAGGTACACGCTGGCAGACCCGTTCCAGCAACGGCGGCAACAAATAGCGCTAGGGAAATCCGATTCATTCGCAATTCCTCCGTTCCGCGTCTCGCGGATGGTCTGGTACGTGCAGCCTAGCGGGCACTCCCTACGAGACTGAAGGCGCGCCCCATCCACGCATCCACAACCGCCCGCCGAGTCCGTCCGCGCTCTCGTCTTCCTTTGCATGCTCCCCTGGTTCGGCGAGTTGCACATGCGCGAAGCGTGGCGACCCTAGTTCTTCGTGACGAGGATTTCGTGGCGAAGGCCATGCGCGCTCCGGTACCGCCGGCGAGGCGCTCGGAGGCCGCCGTCGCAAAGACGGCGACTGGCGGCCTCCCCAACGACCCCCGCGCAGGTCTTCCGCAGCTTTGTTGAGATGCCTTCCACCAACGTCACATTCGGGGCCCGCGGAGCACACGCCAGCGCCCCGACATTCGCGGTCCTGACGATGTCCAATCCGGTACAGCACGGAGCGTCAATTAGTATATCTTTCTCTTGCGAATCTCAGCGCTCTGGCGCTTCAGATCTTGGAATTCGTCCGGGCTCACGAACTTGTCAAGCGAGGCCATGATCTGAGTGAAGACGGCCTCGTTGGCCTTCGTTCGCGCATTCGCGACTTCTGGCGTCCCGCTCAGATCTTCGTTGAAAGCCTGCCCGACGCAGATTCCACCCATGACCATTAAGGGCTCGCCGGCAGGCACCGCGAAAGAAATGCGTTTGACCCACATCTTCTCTTTGCTGAGCGGCTCCAGCGCGACGAAGGTCACGTCGCCCTTCGGCTGGAAGACAAGATTACACGCAGGCCTGCCGGTCAACGCTGATGCAAGCGCCTGCGCCGCCTCCACGCGGAAGCAGGGAGGAGCGAACTCGAGATCGGCATACATGACGAAATCCGCGCCCTTCTTCTCGGGATAGCTCATCGCCTCGACAGATTCGAATGGGCCAGTTGTATTGAAGCCCTTCGAACTGAGCATCTCGGCGAAACTCGTACGCAAAGCCCGCACCATGTCGCTCATGATGGCGCCGCGAGTCTGCAGGATCAGCATTTGCCCTTGGTACTGCTGCCCGAGTTGCCCGCCGGCGACGGCGATCGTCACGTCGCTCTTCTTCGCGGCCTTTGCAGTCTGGTATGAGAAGTTGGCGGGACGTAGCGGTACCGTTGCGCTTGGCACGCACGCGGCGAGAAGCGCAAGCAAGCTCAGCGTCGCAACTGTTCTCATTTGGTGCCCCCTGTTCGGGAAATGCCGACGAGTGA
Source organism: Chloroflexota bacterium (assembly GCA_021823905.1). GTDB lineage: Bacteria > Chloroflexota > Dehalococcoidia > Tepidiformales > Tepidiformaceae > JAKALX01. The sequence goes on from JAKALX010000488.1 coordinate 2,228, forward strand.
ACTCAAGATTGGACTTTGAGTTTACTCGCCCACGCGACACTTCACAAGGAGAGAAGGACGCGAATGTACCGCGTTCACGGTATGTGCTGGCTCCTGGGCGATGGGCGAGAGAGACTCTTCGGCGCTCGCCGCCGGCGTTAGAGCTGCGATTGACCCTGCCGCAGGGAGCCGTCACCCGGGTACGGATCCAACCGACCGGGATAGGGGGCAGGAGCCCGTCTGCGCCGATGAACCGGTGGAATCCGCCCGGAGGCGAGCAGCGCCCAACAGAGGATCGGCGCGGAAGGGATGGGGGCCGCGTTTGGCTGCCGCCCAACCCTGACCCCCCGCTAAAGGGTGGAACTGAGCCTGGAGCGCGCGCCGAAGGCGATCCCGACCTCGACGCCCCGGGCCTGACGGGGAGAAGCCCCTACGTCTCCTTCGGCACCTTCTCCCAGTCGGCCAGGAACTTCTTCAGGCCGATGTCGGTGAGCGGGTGGTTCGCCAGCTGGCCGATCACCGCGAAGGGGATGGTGGCCACGTCGGCCCCGAGCCGGGCCGCCTCCAGCACGTGGACGGGGTGGCGCACGCTGGCCACCAGCACCTTGGTCGCGAAGTCGTAGCTCCGGTAGATCTCGACGATCTGGCTCACCATCGCCATCCCGTCCTCGGAGACGTCGTCGAGGCGGCCGACGAACGGGGAGACGTAGGTGGCGCCGGCCTTGGCCGCGAGCAGCGCCTGGACCGGGGAGAAGCAGAGGGTGACGTTGGTGCGGATGCCCTCGGCGGCCAGCGAC
>JAKALX010000489.1 GCA_021823905.1 Chloroflexota bacterium
GTGATCGGGCAGGAAGACGCGGGCCAGCGCCAGGCCCACGATCGGCGCCCAGAGGAAGTTGAACGCCGTCGCCAGGAGCAGGCCCTTGACGTTCTTGCCCGCCTGGAGCAGCGCCTCGAGTCGAAGCTTGACCATCATCGGGTAGATGATCAAGAAAACCGCCATCGTCGTCAGGTGGCTCATTCCACCCTGGTGCGCGCGTACCCAGGTCGCGCTGGGGGCGCCAGCGACGAGCCCGGTGGCGATGGCGAGGACGACGTACGGCAACATCCGCGCGTTGAGGTGTTCTTGCAACGCCCTTATCGTCATGGCTCGAGGCCTCTCCTACGCCTTGGGAAACTTCTCCTGGACCTGCTTCTTCGCCAAGACCAGGATCTTCTTCTTGATGAACTCCCGCACCCGCCTGGGGTCGGGAAAGCTGATCGCGTCGTACACGCCCCACACCTGACACGACATGCAGCCGACCATGCACTGCAGAGGCCGCGCCATCACCGCCTTCTTGCGCTTGGGCTCGTAGTCGAAGACGTTCCGGCCGCAACTCGTGACGCACATCTCGCAGCCGTGGCATGCATCTTCGTTGATGGTCGGGTTCCACTCGATCTCTTCGCGCCTCGCCCCTTTCCACTGTCCGAACTGCTCCGGCACGTTTATAATTCGTCCTTCCACGAAATGACAATATACTCCGCCGGGGACCGACGTCAAGGGCTCCACCGCGAGTCCAGCGGTCCGCCTCGAACCATCACACCCACCGGCAGCGGCGGAACCGCTGGCGGCGCCCCGGCGGCCACAGTGCCCGGCCGTCACCGCAACCCCGCCGGCAGTGGTGAGCGGGACCCGACCATCCGGCGCGAGGGCCCGCCGGCCCCCCTGAGTCCGGCCCGTCGAGACGAGAGTTGTCGGCCGACAACGAACCTCGCCCGTAACCTGCGTACGGTACGGACTGGGGCGGTTGGAATGACTGGTCGCGGCATCTATGGAAATCTACATCTATGCAGCATCGAGGGGACGGTACCGCCCGGAGAGGAGGGACGATGCCAGGGAGGGTGATTCAGGGGCTGCGCGGGAGCCGCCTGGGAGCGGTGCTCAACGAGGATGAGCTGCACGTGCTCGCGGCTCACGGCCGATTCGAACGGCGCGAGGCGCGCGAGCCGATCGTCGCTGCCGACGGGTGTGACGAGCGGATGTTCGTCCTCCAGGACGGCGCCGTCGAGCTTGGCGTCTCGATGTGGTCGGAGGGTGGCCACTGCGGCGGCGACGCGAACTTCATGCTCGACCGGCCAGGGGAACCGTTCGGCTGGGCGCGCTGGGTTCGCCCCGATCGGATTGCGGTGATGGCCCGGGCGGTAGAGGGCGTCACCCTCCTCGCCCTCGATATCGAACACCTCGACAACAGCGCCGTGTTGCTCAAGGTCAGCCAGCGGATGGTGCAACTGTTGTACGCGCGCCTACAAGAGGGCGGGGTCTGCCCGCCCGACGTTCAGGGTCTACTGAGATGGCAACAGCCACTGCACGCGTGAAGGGTTGCCCAGGACGAGCGGAAACGGCCTATTGCTTCCTCGCGGTAATGGAAATCGTCGTATCCGCCCGCACGTTATCCGTCACCGGACAACGAGCTTCGGTCTCCTCGAGCCAGGCGTCGATTTCCTCTTGTGTGGCGCCCTCCATATCCGCCTCGACGGTGACCTGGATCTGCTGAAAGCCGGCCCGCTCCTCGAAAGAACAGCCGATGAAGGCGCAGGGGTTCATGACCCCTTCGATCTTCAGCTGCATGCCGTTGAGCTTCAACCCCCTTTGCTTTGCGACTTCGTGTTCGGTCACATTCAGACAGCCGGCCAGCGACATGAGCAAGACCTGGACCGGCGAAGGGCCGCCATCCGTGCCTCCCAGGGAACGTGGCTCATCGATGACCATCGAGAACCTCCCCGCGGCCACGTTCATTCTTGTCGCGTTCTCGCTCTTCCCCCGGACAACGACCCTCATCTCTCGCATCGCCTCGCTCATGGCATCTCCTTCCGCCTGATGAAACCCACGACATTGCAGCGCCAATTTCCTTTCCCGTCGAGCCGGAGCCGGTCTCGCTCCCTCGCCTGGCCAGGAGAATTGCGGAACGCCGGAGCTCACTTGACAACCGATTCAACCCGTTCTATATTTCGCAATATGACGAAGTCGTTGCAAATGACCCCGCGACCCCACACCGATGGGCACATACCGGGAGCCGCCTGATGGACCAGCTGCTGCAGTCGCTGGCCGCCAGCGCCGCCTCGGCGCCACCGCTGTTGATGCTGCTGCTCGTCTTCCTCGGCGGCGTCGTCTCCTCGGCGAGCCCGTGCGTGCTCGCGGCGGTGCCCCTGGTCATCGCCACGGTCGGCGGGGGCGCCACCTCGCGCGGCCGGACGGTGGCGCTCACCGCAGCGTTCGTCACCGGCCTGGCGCTGTGCTTCACCGCGCTGGGTGCGATCGCCGCCCTCACCGGCTCGCTCATCGGCGACGTGAGCTGGATCTGGAAGGCGCTGCTCGCGGCCGTCCTGATCGTCATGGGGCTGCACCTTGCCGGCGTGATCACGCTGCCGCTGCCGCAGCTCGACGGGCGGCGGTTCCGCGGCGCCGGGATCGCCGGGGCGTTCGGCCTCGGCGCGCTCACCGGCACGCTGTCGTCGCCGTGCGCGACGCCGATCCTCGCCGTCGTGCTGTCGCTGGTGGCGTTCAACCACCAGCTCGTGTGGGGCACGGCGCTGCTCGTCGCCTACTCGCTCGGCCACGTCGTGCTGCTGTTCGCGGCGGGCGCCGCCTCGGGGTTCGCCGCGTCGTACCTGGGCAGCCGCGCAGCCGTCTGGGCCAAGCGGTTGCACCAGGTGTTCGGCGTCGTTCTCGCCGGGATCGGGGTCGGCCTGCTCGTCTCGCTCGTTCGTAACGTGTTCAGCTGATCGAGGGTCCCAGGACCAAACTTGCGGAGGAGGAAACCGATGAAGACCCCACTTGCAGCGCTGGCCGTCACCCTGGTT
>JAKALX010000490.1 GCA_021823905.1 Chloroflexota bacterium
CGGCGCCGACGAGATCAAGCGCTTCAACGGCAACCTGTTCAACGACGCGGCGGTGGTCGAGCTGCAGCCGGACGAGATCGGCCTCCTCGATGCGGCGGCCAGGGCGGACTGGAGCGACGTCGAGCCGGCGATCTTCGGGACGCTGTTCGAGCGCGGCCTCGACCCCGACAAGCGCTCGCAGATCGGCGCCCACTTCACCAGCCGCGAGGACATCGAGACGCTCGTTGAGCCGGTCGTCATGCAGCCGCTCCGGCGCGAGTGGGACGAGCGCCGCACGGTGGTCCTCAACGTCCTCGCCACCGGCAAGCGCAGCCCGACCGGCAAGGAGAAGCCGCCGGCGGGAGCGGCGCTCGCGAAGGCCCGGCGCGAGGCCGACACGCTCGTGCGCAACTTCCTCGACCGCCTCACCACGGTCAAGGTGCTCGACCCCGCCTGCGGCTCCGGCAACTTCCTCTACGTCACCCTGCAGAAGATGATGGGCCTCGAGCGCGAGGTCCTGAGCTTCGCCGCGGCACATGGCGTGCCGAGCTTCATCCCCAAGGTGGACCCGCTGCAGCTCTACGGCATCGAGATCAACCCGTACGCCGCCGAGCTGGCGCAGATGGTCGTCTGGATCGGCTACCTGCAGGCGCTCGACCGCCAGGGGTTTCACCTCCCCGACGACCCCGTACTCCGGCCGATGGACAGCATCGAGTGCCGCGACGCGATCCTCGACCTCGCCGACCCCGAGCACCCGAAGGAGCCCGACTGGCCGGCGGTGGACTACATCGTCAGCAACCCGCCGTTCCTTGGTGGCAAGCTGCTCCGGCGCGGTTTGGGCGACTCCTACGTGGGGGCGCTATTCGAACTCTATGGGGATCGAATCCCGAATTTCAGTGACCTCTGCTGCTACTGGCTCGAGAAGGCCCGCTGTCATATCGAGGAGACGAAGTGCCAGCGGGCCGGCATGCTTGCAACACAGGGAATTCGCGGAGGAGCGAATCGCAAGGTGCTCGAGCGCATCAAGGAAACCGGCGACATCCTTTTCGCGGTTAGCGACCGCGAATGGATCCTTGACGGTGCGAACGTTCACGTCTCTATGATTGCCTTCGACAACGGTGACCAGACCAGTCGCCACCTCGATGGCTCACCCGTTGAAACGATCAACGCCAACCTCACATCTACCGCGGACCTCGCTGCTGCACGTCAACTCCCGGAGAACCATGACAAGGGGTTCTATGCCGACGTTAAAGCAGGCCCGTTCGACCTTGAGGGTTCCTCTGCTTCTGTATTCCTAGCCGAACCAAACCCAAGCGGACTTCCCAGCAGTGATGTCCTCGTCCCGTGGCTCAATGGTAGCGACATCACGGGCCGGCCGCGTGGCCGCTGGGTGATCGACTTTGGGGTTAATCTCTCTCAAGGCCAGGCGGCACTCTACGAACGGCCGTTCGAAGTCGCTAGGAGACTCGTCCAGCCAATTCGTGCTCATGTGCGGCGCCCTCGATACCGAGACTTCTGGTGGCTACACGCGGAACCCTGTGCCTCGATGCGTGAGGCGATTCGCCCGCTGCACCGCTTCGCAGCGGCGCCCGCTACCGCGAAGCATCACCTCTTCGTGTGGATTGCGCAGCCAACGCTCCCCGATCATGCCCTGTTCGTTGTCGCCCGCTCCGACGATTACTTCTTCGGAGTGCTTCAGTCGCATCTCCACGAAGTGTGGGCGCTGCGGCTGGGGACGCGGCTCGAGACGCGTCCGCGGTACACGCCGACGACGTGCTTCGAGACGTTCCCGTTCCCGTGGCCGCCAGGGAAGGAGCCGCAGGGCGACCCGCGCGTGCAGGCGATCGCGGCGGCGGCGAAGGAGCTGGACGGGCTGCGCTGCAACTGGCTCAACCCGCCGGAGTGGACGCGCCAGGAGGTGCTCGAGTTCCCCGGCTCGGCCGACGGCCCGTGGGCGCGCTTCGTCCACAATCCCGACGCGTGCGGCATCGGCACCGTCCGCTACCCCCGCACGGTCGCCAAGGACGCCGAGTGTGCGGTCAACCTCAAGGCCCGAACCCTGACCAACCTGTACAACCAGCGCCCGACCTGGCTCGCCCTCGCCCACGAGAAGCTCGACGCCGCCGTCTTCGCCGCCTACGGCTGGGACCCCGCGATGAGCGACGACCACCTCCTCGAATCCCTCCTCGCCCTCAACCTTACCCGCTAACGGCGGGCCATGGCGCCTCCTGGGCAAGGGCTGCGGTATGCTGATCCACGGACGGGAGAGGCATGAGCGACGGAAGAGCGCTTGAGATACCTGGTGAGGCTTTGGGAGCGCTCTGTCGGCGGTACGGGGTACGTGAGCTGTACCTAATCGGGTCCGTCCCGCGAGGTGAGCTAGGGCCTGGGAGCGATGTCGACCTCCTTGTGAGCTTGGATGCAGACGCTCCAGCCGGGTTTCTCGCCGCCGGACGGCTCCATCAGCCGCAGGCGCTTCGTGCGCGTGCCGTGGACGTCGCACCCAAGGCGGGGCTGAAGCCGCCGGTCCGCTCCGAGGTGCTGGCGCAGGACCGTGTGTCCTATGCGACGTGAGCGTCTGTTCCTCACCGATATGGTCGACTCGGCCGAGGCCTCCGCGCACTTTGTCGCGAGCTGCACAGGTGCAACGACCACGCGAATCTACCCTCTTGCGTGCGAGCGGCGCGCCGACGAAGCGTCAGTACGCGTGGACGTGCTACTCCTCAACGATGCAGACGCGTCTGATGAGATCTTCTCCTCGGCCCTCGGGGGGATAGCCGGACACTTCGCGGCTCGCCAGCTTTTCACGCTGCCGCGTTCGGACGCAGAACTGCCGACTGGGCAGGTGACTGAGCATGATTGACCTGGACCACTACCCGTTCGAGGTTCCCTGCCCACGATGCAGATTCTTCAACACATTCACTTTGAAGCAGGTCCGTCTGCGTGATGCCGTGATTTGCCGCGGTTGCCACCTCACAATCAACCTCGACGACTACATGAA
>JAKALX010000491.1 GCA_021823905.1 Chloroflexota bacterium
GAGCTGGTTGCAGTACTCGGCCACGCGCCGCAGCCCGTCGATGTCGCTGATGTCCAGCTCCGGGTCCACGCCCTGGCTGAAGAGGTTCATGGCGAGCGTGACGACGTCGACGTTGCCGGTGCGCTCACCGTTGCCGAAAAGCGTGCCCTCCACGCGGTCGGCGCCCGCCATCACGCCGATCTCGGCGGCGGCAACGGCGGTGCCTCGGTCATTGTGCGGATGCAGCGAGAGCACGACCGACTCGCGCCGGGGCAGGTTGTGCAGGAACCACTCGATCGCGTCGCCGTAGATGTTGGGCGTGTACATCTCCACGGTCGCCGGCAGGTTGAGGATGATCTTCTTCTCGGGTGTTGGCCCGATGACGTCCATCACGGCCGTGCAGACTTCCACCGCGTACTCGAGCTCGGTGCCGGTGAAGCTCTCGGGCGAGTACTCGTAGCGAACGTCGGTGCCACCGAGGTACTTGCTCTCGAGCCGCTTGCAGAGCTCGGCGGCGTCCGTGGCGATCTTCGTGATCCCGTCCTTGCCCAGGCCGAAGACAACGCGCCGCTGGAGGATCGAGGTCGAGTTATAGAAGTGCACGATCGCCTGGCGGGCCCCGGCGAGGCATTCATAGGTGCGCTCGACCAGCTCCGGACGGCACTGGACGAGCACCTGGATGGTGACGTCGTCAGGGATCAGGTCCTGCTCGATCAGTTGGCGGACGAAGTCGTAGTCGGGCTGCGACGCCGACGGGAAGCCCACCTCGATCTCCTTGAACCCCATGCGCACGAGGGCTTCGAACATGCGCAGCTTGCGCGCGGGATCCATCGGGTCGATGAGCGCCTGGTTGCCGTCGCGAAGATCGACCGAGCACCACTGGGGAGCTTTTTCGATCTGGACATTTGGCCATTCACGATTGGGGAGCCGGAGCGGAAGCGGCCGGAACCCCTCGTACTTGTGGAACGGCATCTTCGCGGCACTGACAATCTTCGCTGGCATCGATCGACCTCTCTGGTTGAATGACGGCCCGCGCGAGCGGAAACCTCTTACCAAACAAAAACCTCCCGGCAATTGCTGCACAGGAGGTCATCGGCGAGCGCCCTTGGAGCTCGCCGTCAGGTAAGAAGGAGGCCGCTAAACGCTGGCATGAAGGCATCATAGCGGGCCGCGCGCGGAAATGTCACGAGCCGGGCCGAACAATTCGCCGATCGTTTCCTCGCTGCGACGGTCCGACCACCCTCCCGTCGAAGTCAGTGTTGTTTCGCGTGACGCGAATAGGTGCTGAAATCAGCCCGCATTTTCGCCTTTCCGAGTGGCCGGTCCCGAACAGGGCGACGCCTGTCTCGCGGGGGCAGATCCGCACGCAACGAAAGGAACCGGCATGACGCCTCCGCAGTCAACAACGAGGAGCACCCCCTGGCGACCGTGATAGACGAACGACTCGAACAGATCTACCAGGACGTCGTCCAGCGCAACCCCGCTGAGCGCGAATTCCACCAGGCCGTCCGCGAGGTGCTCGATTCCCTCGGCCCCGTCCTCGCCAAGCGCCCGGAACTCGCCGAGCGGAAGATCATCGAACGCATCTGCGAGCCGGAGCGCCAGATCATCTTCCGGGTCGTCTGGCAGGACGACTGCGGCGCCGTCCGCGTCAACCGCGGCTTCCGCGTCCAGTTCAACAGCGCCCTCGGCCCCTACAAGGGAGGCCTGCGCTTCCACCCCTCCGTCTACCTCGGGATCATCAAGTTCCTTGGGTTCGAGCAGATCTTCAAGAACGCGCTCACCGGCATGCCGATCGGCGGCGCCAAGGGCGGCTCCGATTTCGACCCCAAGGGCCACTCCGACGACGAGGTGATGCGCTTCTGCCAGAGCTTCATGACCGAGCTCTACCGGCACCTCGGCGAGTATCGCGACGTGCCGGCCGGCGATATCGGCGTCGGCGGCCGCGAAATCGGCTACCTGTTCGGCCAGTACAAGCGCATCGCCAACGAGTACGAATCCGGCGTCCTCACCGGCAAGGGCCTCGGCTGGGGCGGCTCGCTGGTCCGCAAGGAGGCCACCGGCTACGGCGCCGTGTTCTTTGCCGACGACATGCTCAAGGTTCGCAACGACACCCTCGAAGGCAAGACCTGCGTGGTCTCCGGCGCGGGCAACGTCGCGATCTACACGATTGAGAAGCTCCAGCAGCTCGGCGCGAAGGTCGTCGCCTGCTCCGATTCGAACGGCTACGTCTACGACGAATGTGGCATCGACCTCGATCTGCTCAAGCAGGTGAAGGAGGTCGAGCGGCTGCGGATCGATGCCTACGCCGAGCGTCACGGCAACGGCGCCCGCTACGTCCCGGCCGGGAACATCTGGGAGATCCCCTGCCAGGTTGCGATGCCCTCGGCAACGCAAAACGAGATCAACGGCCGCGACGCCGCGACGCTCGTCAAGAACGGTTGCATCGCCGTTTGCGAGGGCGCGAACATGCCCACGACACCCGAAGGCATCCGCGTCTTCCAGGATGCAAAGGTCGCCTATGGGCTCGGGAAGGCCGCGAACGCCGGCGGCGTCGCAACTTCCGCCCTCGAAATGCAGCAGAACGCCTCACGCGATTCCTGGACCTTCGAGTACACGGAGGCACGGCTGGCCACCATCATGCGGGAGATCCACCGCACCTGCTACGAAACGGCTGGCGAATACGGCGCACCAGGCAACTACGTCCTCGGCGCCAACATCGCCGGCTTCCTGCGCGTTGCCGACGCCATGGACGCGTTCGGGCTCGTCTGAACTCCCCGGCCAGCCCCACAACCGCTGAAGCCCCGCGGGAAGTCGCGGGGCTTCGCTCCTCAATTCAGCCGGAACGTGTCCTCGTCTTCGTCCTCGTCGGTATACACGCCCGCTAGGAGTCTGCCGGTTTAGCGGAGTGGGGGGCGAATGGGAGCGGAATGCGGTGATGGGAGAGACGGATGGCGTTGCTGGGGCGGGAGGCGAGGGCG
>JAKALX010000492.1 GCA_021823905.1 Chloroflexota bacterium
GTGCAAGGAGGCGAGAACGCCCAGCGCGTGGCGTCGCTCGCGAGCCCCGTCACGGCCCTCGGACAGCGCGACTTCCTGATCCGCGTCGGCTGGCAGGAGTTCATCGACAACCCGCTCATCGGCGTGGGCACGGGGAACTACCAGCACGCGCTGATCACAACCTACCGTTCGCTCATCCCGGACTGGGCCGAGGTCACGCTGTCGCACACGTCGATGGTCTCGATCCTGGCCGAATGGGGAATCCTGGGGCTGGCGATGTTCCTCTTCATCATGGCGCGGCTGGCGGTCGTCGCTGTCAGTTGTTACCGGCGAAGCTCGACACGGTACATCAGGCTGATCACGGCCTGGCTGGGCGCCGGGCTGCTGGGCATCGTCCTCCACAGCCAGTCCGAGGGACGGCTGTTCGACGAGCCGTACCTCTACCTCCTGATCGCCATCCTCGTCGCCATCGAGACCGGCCCGAAGTTCGCGATGCGCCCGGCCACGGAGCCGGCGGGCAACGACCGGACTCCCGCCATCGCCGAAACCGCCGCCACGCTTGAGCGGCCGGCCGTCGCGCCGGGTCCGGCTGTCGCGCGGGTCGCCGCCGAGGATGGAGAAGCCTGAGCGCCTACGCCGGCTTGCGGGCGCGGAACAACGCCGAGGGCACGCTCAACCCCCAGGGATCGTCGCTGCGCAGCTCGAAGGCGGCGCGCTGGGCCGCCGGCGCCTCGCGGAAGAGCAGCCTGATGGTCTGAACCTTCTGGGACGGCGTGCGCATCCTCTGGACCCAGGCGTCGCCGTCGAGCGGGATGCCGTAGCGGCTGAGGACTTCAGCCGATTCGAATCCGGCCGCAGACAACATCCGCAGCCATTCGGAGCCGCGCCAGTCACGGACGTGGGAGGCGTCGCGCAGGAGTTCGAAGCAGTTGAGGAACGTGTCGAGCGCCGGATCCTCGGGGGCGACGGTGTCGACGATCACGAACCGCCCGCCGGGACGGAGAACGCGAAACGCCTCGGAGAGCGCGCGGGGCAGATCGCTGTAGTGATGAGCGCTCTGGCGGCTGGTGATCGCGTCGAACGAAGCATCTGGAAACGGAAGACGGGTCACGTCGGCCTGCTCGAAGCGGACGTTTGCCATGCGGCGGCTGGCGGCGAGTTCGGTCGCGACGGCGACCATCTCGGGCGTCACGTCGACACCCACGACTTCGGCGACGGCCGGGGCGACGCGCAACGCGGCGTGCCCGGCGCCGCAGCCAAGATCGAGGACGCGCTCGGCGCCGGTGAATTCGCCGGCCGCGAGGAGCTCGCCGAGGTCAGCGCCGTTGGCGTGGTAGGAGCTCGTCACGTACGCAGCGGCGACTGCGCCGAACTGCTGCTGGACGGACTCGGCAGGATTGGTGGCGGGCATGGCGGGCCTCCGGGGCGAAGGAGTTGCGAGTTACCGTACCCGGCTCCGGCCGGGTGCGTCCAAGGTGCGCCTGGCATGAGACCGACGATCGACGCCCTCCGCCGGTTGGCGTGCGCCTGCTGGAGCTGATCGGCGCGAGGATCTGGTTAGCTGTAGGGCCTGCGGCTCGGCTTCGCGCCGGCGGCGTCGAGCGCCCGGGCGAGGCGCTCGGCGGTGAACGGCTTCTGCACGAGACCGGCGATCCGGCGCTTTACGTCGGTATCGATGTGCGCGTCGGCGGCGTAACCCGTGCAGACCACGACCGGCAGGTCGGATCGGATCGCCGTGAGCGCACGGAACGTCTCGCTACCCGTCATCCCGGGCATGACAAGGTCGAGCAACACGACGGAGAACCGGTCTGGCCGGGCACGCACCACTTCAACGGCCGTGGCGCCGCCCGGCGCCTCGACGACGTTGTAGCCGAGCTCCGCGAGCGTGGCGCTCGTCGCCCGGCGCACCATCTCGTCGTCGTCAACCACGAGCACGAGGTTGCCCTCACCAGCGTTGAAGTCAGAGCCAGCGTAGCCGGCGCCGCCGGCGAGCAGTGGCAGGGTGATGGTAAACGTGGTGCCCGCGCCCTTGCGGCTGGCGACAGTCACGTCGCCGTGGTGCCCCTGAACGATGCCATAGGTGATCGCCATGCCGAGGCCGGTGCCTGAACCGATGGGCTTGGTTGTGAAGAAGGGCTCGAAGATGCGGGTCCGTGTCTCGTCGTCCATACCGGGCCCGTTGTCGGCCACCGTGATCGTGGCGACCCGGCCATTCGAGCACAGGTCCACGCTGATGGTCCCGCCGTCGGGCATGGCGTCGCGGGCGTTGAGGACGATGTTGAGGAGCGCCTGTTCGAGTTGGCCGGCGTCGCCCTCAACAGTAACGGGCGCGGCCGGGAGACTCATCGACGCCCGGATGGCCTGGTGCAGGCCGGGCTCGGCGAGCCGCATCGTGTCGGAGATGACGCTCCGCAGGTCGACCGGCCCAAACCGCACCAGCCCGCCCCGCGCGAACGAAAGGAGGCGCCCGGTGAGGTCGGCTGCGCGGCGGGCGGCATCCTCGATAAGACCGAGGTTCTCGCGCTCTTCCCGGTCAAGGTTATGAGAGCGCTTGAGGAGGCCGGTGAAGCCGAGGATCGTCGTCAGCAGGTTGTTGAAGTCGTGCGCGACGTTGCCCGCCATTCCGCCAAGGGACTCCATCTTCTGGCTCTGGAGGAGCTGGCGCTGGAGGATCTTGCGCTCCGAGACGTCGCGGGCGAGAACGAGGACCGCCTGGCGCCCGCCGTAGGAGACGAGGGAAGCAACGTCGTCCGCGTCGATGAAGCTGCCGTCGCGGCGGCGGTAGCGGCGGTCAGCAAGGTGAAGCTCGCCGTCGTCGATGGTTCTCCGGACCTGCGCCTCGATCTCGCCGGCGGCAGCGTCGACGATGTCGTCGACGCGCAAACGTGACAGCTCGTGCTGATCGTAGCCCAGGATGCGCGCGGTGTAAGCGTTGGCGTCGAGAATCGCCCGCGTGCCCGTGTCGAAGAGGAAGATCATT
>JAKALX010000493.1 GCA_021823905.1 Chloroflexota bacterium
GCCGCGTCCACGGCGCCCTCGGCCGCGCCGGCGCCGACGAGCATGTGCAGCTCGTCGATGAAGAGGATGCAGTTGCCCGCACCTTTGATCTCCTCGATGACCTTCTTCAACCGCTCTTCGAACTCGCCTCTGTACTTCGTGCCGGCGACGAGTGAGCCGATGTCGAGGGTCAGCAACCGCTTGCCCTGAAGGGTCTCCGGCACGTCACCACTGACGATCCGCTGGGCGAGCAGTTCGGCAATGGCCGTCTTGCCGACGCCGGGTTCGCCGATGAGCACCGGGTTGTTCTTCGTCCGGCGCGACAGGATCTGAACGACGCGCTCCAACTCGTTCGAACGGCCAATGACCGGGTCGAGCTGGTTGTTGCGAGCAGCCTGCGTGAGGTCGATGCCGAGCTGGTCGACCGTCGGCGTTCGGGTCGCCTGGCGCGCGCCAGCGGCCGCCGCCTGGGGCGCCGACTGGCTCAGGATCCGGGTGGTCTCGGCGCGAACACGCTCGAGGTTCACGCCGAGGCTCTCGAGGACACCGGCGGCGATGCCTTCGCCTTCACGCACGAGCCCGAGCAGGAGATGTTCCGTGCCGATATAGCTGTGGTTGAGGCGTCGCGCCTCGTCGACCGCCAGCTCGATCACCTTCTTCGCCCGAGGCGTGAGGCCGATCTCGCCGAGGACGGTGCGGTCGCCACGGCCGATGATGAATTCGACCGCCGAGCGAACCTTGTTCAGTTCGACGCCAAGGTTGGCAAGCACCTTCGCGGCGACGCCGTCGCCTTCGCGCACGAGGCCGAGGAGGATGTGCTCCGTCCCGATGTAATTGTGGTTGAAGCGATGCGCTTCTTCCTGGGCGAGGGTAAGCACGCGGCGCGCGCGTTCCGTAAACTTGTCGAAGCGATCGGCCATCGGTTACCTCACCCCCTCGGGCTCTCCCGGGATCCGTCTGCTAGCCGCCAGCGCCGTCATCCTCCGTCGCGGAAGCCTCGGTGCGCCGGGCCCTCCGGGGCTTCGCGGCAGATGGTTCGTCTGCCGGCGCGGCGGTTTCAGCCGGCTCAGCGGCTTCCACGTTCGCGGCGGCTTCGGCAGGCTCGGCGGCGTCCACTTTCGCGGCTTCGGCCGGTTCCACGGCCACGGTTTCGGCCGGCTCCACGACGGCGGTTTCGGCCGGCGCAACGGTCATCCCGGCTTCGGCCGGCTCGGCCGCTTCCGCGGCCACTTCGGCTTCGCCGGTGCTGGCTTCCTCGCCGGTTAGTTCCGCCAGGGAGGCGCCTCCCTCAGCGTTTTCGAGCGCCTGGGCGAACGCGTGAGCGAACGCCGAGACCGGCTCGGGATCGCGGGCGACGGCCCGTTCGATTGCCTCCTGCGCCGTCCGGGGCGCGGACGCTCGTGGCGCCGACGCCTCTCGCGGGGGAAGCGCAAACTGCTCCCGGACATCGTCCGGGTAGTCGATTACGTGGCCCTCGTGGTCGAAGACGAAGCCCATCGCCTCGGCGTCGTTGCGCGCCTGGCGAAGGCTCAACCCCAGCCGGTGCCGGTCCTTTTCGATGCGGACCAGCTTGACCGGGACGACGTCGCCTTCTTTCACCACGTCTTTTGGGTGCTGAATGCGCCGATTGGAAAGCTCGGAGATGTGAATCAGCCCTTCGACAGGGCCATCGAGCCGCACGAACGCTCCGAACTGCATGAGCTTGGTCACCCGGCCGATCAGGATCTGCCCGATGACGAAGCGATCGACGGTGCTGTCCCACTTCTCCGGCTGCGCTCGTTTCAGCGAAAGCGAGATCTTCTTGTTTTCGCGATCGACTTTCAGGATGTACGCCTGCACTTCGTCGCCGACGTTGTAAAGATCCCGCGCCTTCTTGCCGCGCTCCCACGTCAGCTCGGTCATATGCGCGAGCCCGTCGGCGCCACCCAGGTCGATGAACACGCCGAAGTCCGTGATCGAAGACACGCGGCCCGTGCGAATCGAGCCTTCCTCGAGGTCGTCGAGAACCTTGTCCTTTTGCTCCTTGCGGATTTCGGCCATCGCTGCGCGCTCGGAGAGGATGACGCGGTTCCGCTTGCGGTTGAGCGCGATGACCGTGACCAGGATCCCCTTCCCGACGAGGTCGGCGAGCTGGTTCACCGCGTCGGGATCATCGCGCCGCACGCTATCGACCTGGGAGAGGGGAATGAACGCGTTGACGCCGTCGACATTTACGAGGATGCCGCCGCGGTTGTGGCCGGTGACCTGGGCTTCGAATATCTCGCCGCTCTCGTGCTTCGCCGCGAGCGTGTCCCATCCCTCTTCGCCACGCGCGCGGTCGAGCGACACGATCGCGTGACCTTCGGACGACGACGGCTGAAGGACCATCACCTTGACCGTGTCGCCGGCCTTGAGCTTCGCCGCGCCATCGACACCGAGCGAAAGCATCTCGCCCTGGGGGATGACCGCCTCGGTTTTCGTGCCCACGTCGACGATGAGGCCATCAGGCGAGGCGCCC
The DNA here is from genome assembly GCA_021823905.1 of Chloroflexota bacterium. Classification (GTDB taxonomy): domain Bacteria; phylum Chloroflexota; class Dehalococcoidia; order Tepidiformales; family Tepidiformaceae; genus JAKALX01. The sequence goes on from JAKALX010000493.1 coordinate 2,477, forward strand.
ATGACCATGCCCTCCACGATCTCTCCGCGCCGCAGGTGGCTCGGCTGCGCTGCTTCTGAATCGAGGAGCGCCCCCATGTCCATCTCGAGGTCGGCTGGCTGGGGGGTTGGCTGGGCGGTATCTGTTGACAAGTTCGGCTCCGGTTTGTGGGCAACCCCGAAACGGGATTGGCCCGAGTTCAATGAGATAGCTGCGACTCGATTGTAGCAGCGCCCGATCGCTGTGTGGAAGCGAAACGCACGGGGCGCAACGGCGCCGCTACAACCGCCTACGAGGATGACAACGCAGACAGAAGGAGCGCGGTTACCGTTGGTGGGAAATATCGCTGAAAATCTGCTCCGCCACCGAAAAAAATGACCGCCAGAGGCGGTCGATGCTTTACCGGCGGCGGCCTATTTTCCCACCCAGTTGCCCGGGCAGTATCGTCAGCGCTGAGGCGTTTCACTTCCGTGTTCGGGATGGGAACGGGTGGGACCACC
>JAKALX010000494.1 GCA_021823905.1 Chloroflexota bacterium
TTGCCCTCACGCTCTACGAGATGGTGGGTGGCCGGCTGCCCTGGGCCGGCGCGAACGCAGCGGCGGTCGCCGGTCAGAGGCTCGCGACCCCGGCGCCACCCGTGCGCGCGTTCAACCGCAGCGTCTCGCCAGAGCTCGAAGCGGTGCTTGCGCGCGCGCTTTCGCTGGGGCGGGCCGATCGTTTCCAATCCGCGGGCGAGCTGGCGAACGCGTTGCGCCGGGTACCCCTTGATCGCCCCCCGGGGACGACTGTGCCGGCCGCCATGGCAGCCGGGACCGCGGCGCCCCATGTTCCGCGGCCAGTGCCCTCCGATTCACCGCTCGTTCGCCGGCATTCGACCGCGCGCGTGTCCCGCACAGCTCCTCCGCCAGGGGGTGGAGGCATCAGTGGCGGTGCGCTCGCGATGATCGTGTTCCTGCTCCTGCTGGCCGGGGGAGCGGGGCTCGCTGCCGCTCTGGTTCTTGGCCGAGGCAATTCCAACCCGGCGCCGGCGCCGACCCCGACACCGCGGGCGACCACCGCGGTCAGTCCAACGTCAACGCCCTCTCCGATGCCGCGGCCGACCGACGAACCGACGCTGACGCCGACCCCGTCGGCCTCGCCGACGGCAACGAAGACGACGCCGACGCCAACCGCCAGGCCCGGAACCGCAACGCCGACCGCTCGGCCGTCGGCCTCTCCGACGGCGCCCGGCTCGCCCAGTCCAGGCTCGGCGTCGCCGTCGCCCGGAGCGCGAAACCCTGGGCGTTCGCCCGTGGGCGGTCCGGCCGCGAGTGGGGTGTTGCAAGGAGCTGCGGTATCGGCTCAGATTGGGCAGCCATAGGAGGCGACATGCGTGTCGGGATTTCACTGACAAGTTTCCATGCGACGAGAGACGTTCGGGCCGGGGCCTCATGGATGGTGGAACGCGCGGCAGCCGCCCGCGACGCGGGCCTCGACTCCCTTTTCGTCGGCGACCACCACGTCATGCCGGCGCCGTACTACCAGAACACGGTGATCATGGGCCGCCTGCTGGCCGAATGGAACAGCAACCCGGCCGGCTGCCTGTTCCTGCTGCCCCTCTGGAACCCGGTCCTCGCCGCGGAGCAGATCGGGACGCTCGCGTCCATCGCGAAGGGCCGCTTCATCCTCCAGTGCGCGCTCGGAACCGGCCGCGATCAGTTCGGCGGGATGGGCGTGAACGTCAAGCAGCGGCCGTCGTTGTTCGAGCAGAGCCTCGGCATCGTCCGGCGGCTGCTCGCAGGCGAGACGGTAAGCAGCGAGGGCCGTTTCCGGATGGACGGCGCCCACATCGCACCGGTCCCGCCGGAGCCGGTCGAAGTCTGGATCGGGGGCAGCGTCGAACCGTCGATCGACCGCGCCGCACGCCTCGGCGACGCCTGGTTGGCGGGCCCGGAGCTTACGCCCGAGCAGGCCCGCCACTGGGCGGCGTTCTACCGCGAACGCTGCGCCGAATATGGCCGGACTCCCACCTGCGTCGCCATCAGGCGCGACATCTACGTTGGCGACGAGGCCGCGCAGGCACGCGCCATCGCCGAGCCGATCATCGCGGCCGGCTATCGCGGGCACGATCCGTCTGCCTCGACGTTTGGGAGTGTCGCGGAGGTCGCCGACCGGTTCGCGGCCTACGGCGCCATGGGCTATACGGACATCATTGTCCGCCATCTGACCGACGATCAGCGGCAGGTGCGGGATTCAATCGCCCGGCTCGCGCGGGTTCGCGAGGCGGTTCGGACGATCTGACCGGTGTGCTGCGATCGGCTGCGGGCATGCTTCGTCCCATATCAGCCTCCAGCAAGCCCCTCTTGACGCCTCCGTATACTGAATATGCGAGTCAGGACGCGGGAGGCACATGATGTACGGACGCCTGAACGACGTCCTGGCGGAAAAGGGCCGCCAGGTCTACACCATTCGCAAGGGCGCCACCGTTTGCGACGCGGTGCGTGAGATGAACCGGAAGGGCGTCGGCGCCCTCGTCGTGATGGACGGCGATCGGCCCGCGGGGATCTTCACCGAGCGCGACGTGCTCCGGCGAGTCGTCGATCCGGATCGCGATCCGGCGATCACGCGAGTGGTCGAGGTGATGACGCCCGACCCAATCGTCGTTGAATCGAACACGCGGGTGGAAGACGCGATGGCGATAATGACCGAGCGACGATTCCGGCACCTGCCCGTAGCCGAAAGCGGGCGGCTCGTAGCCATGGTGTCGATCGGCGACCTGATGCGCTGGGTGACCTTCTACCTCGAGGATCACCTGCAGCAGATGACGGAGTACATCACGGGCCGCCGCGGCTGACGACGCTACCTGCCTTTGAATACCGGATCGCGGCGTTCCACGAACGAGAGCGCGCCCTCGCGGTGATCCTCGGTCGTGAACAGGTAGGCGAGCGAGCTTCCCACGTACGCGCCCATCTCTTCCATGCTGGCGTGGATCGATTTTCGCAGCCCTTCCTTCATGTAGCGCATCGCGATCGGCGGGTTGGCCGCGATCTTCGCGGCGAACTCGCCAGCGGCGGACAGGAGCTCCTCCGCCGGCACGACCGTCGAGACGAGCCCGATGCGCTCCGCTTCGGCCGCATCGATCACGTCGCCCGTGAACAGGAGCTCGGCGGCTTTCGATGGCCCGACGACGCGCGGGAGGCGCCATAGGCCACCCAGGTCCGCAACCAATCCGCGCTTGATGAACAGTTCGCCGAACTTCGCCTTCTGGGAGGCGATGCGGATGTCGCAGAAGAGCACGAGGTCCATGCCCCAGCCCACGGCGGGCCCGTTCACCGCGGCGATCACAGGTTTGTCGCACTGGAGGACAGCGACCGCGGCGGGAGTTGGCCGGGGGCGCACGTCGCGTAGGCGAGTGGTCGTTTCGTCCCGCTGCTCGCCGAGCATGATCTGCCGGACGTCGTCGCCGGAACAGAACGCGCGGCCGGCGCCGGTAAGAATCACGCAACGG
>JAKALX010000057.1 GCA_021823905.1 Chloroflexota bacterium
ATGAAGGTTGGGGGGCGGGGTGTCCTTAGCTACTACTGCCATCGCTGGTCCCCTTTCTCCGCCAGACGAACGCGGTCGCGCCGCCGCTGGTCACCAGCGCGGCGACGGCCGTTCCGAGAAAGCGGGTGTTGGTGTACGGCGTCCCCGATTCGACGTTCATCTCTCCGACCATGAACGGGTGAAGGGGACCGCAAGTCTGGGAGCAGCGGAAACGGAACTGGCCAGGTGTGTTCGCCACAAATTTCAGCGTCGCTTCTTCGCCGGGCGACGCGTGTGTCTCGAGGTTGTAGCCATCCAGGTAGAAGCCGTGCGTCACATCCTGCGGCTGGAGTTTCACCACGACGTTGTCGCCCTTGTTGACGCGAATTCGCTCGGGCGAATAGGAGAACGTGCTGGCTTTGAGCGTGTACTCGACGGTGCGAGGCTGGTGCGACGGGAAGGGAAGGTACTTGCCAATCCCCACCCCGACGACAGCGAGAAGGACGACGCCCACCAGCGCAAGCCAGGCTCGCTTCTTGAAGAACGTGGCGACCCTTGTCATTGGCACTCCTTTCGCGATTACAGAACGCCGTCCGTTGCGGTTTCTGTACCTTCAGGGATCCGGATCAAGAATGCGCCGCCAGGTGAGCCTGCGGGAGCGAGGGATCGCGCAAACAGGGGCGGGACGAGTACACATCTTTGATGACTGGGCATCCCGCTAATGGCCCCCCGCCGTATGGCGGTGTTCCGTCGGCGCACCCGCAAAAATGCCACCGCCAATCGCGCAAGTCCGGAGCTCAACGAACTCGAAGCGCAGGCGTTTACGGCGACGGGGCCGGCGCCGCGCGTGCCACTCGCGGCATGTGAGCTATGATCTGCCGCACGACACCAGAAGAAATGGAGGCCTCAATGACGGACTACATCCCAAGCCCCATCGGATGGGTGCGCGACCAGGTCGAGGTTTACGAGCGGACCAACGGAGCCGAGGGCAACACGCTGCGGGACACCGGACTGCCGGTGATCATCGTCACGAACACCGGAAACAGGTCGGGCGCTGTCCGGAAGACGCCGCTCATGCGAGTCAAGGATGGCGACGCCTATGTGCTGGTGGGCTCGATGGGCGGCGCGCCGAAAAACCCGGTCTGGGTCTACAACCTTCGCGCGAACCCGGACGTTGAAATCCGCGACAAAGCCGAAGTGAAGCGAATGCGCGTGCGTGAGGTTCGCGACGAGGCAGAACGCTCGCGGCTGTGGGCGCTGAGCGTGACGGCCTACCCGCCATATGAGGACTATCAGAAACGCACGAGCCGGACGATCCCGCTGTTTGTTGCGGAGCCAGCGTAGCCGCACTTCTGCGGCCACCACACCAGGCTGGCCCCGGGCGATGGTGCATGCCTGGGACGACTGCTGGGGTCTGAACCGCGAGCGGGTTCGCCGCGTACCACCCGCTCTACCTCAACTTAAGCGGCATCAGGGCGAGCGCGCAGGCGACGCTCGTCCTGGACCCTGATGACCGGCCAGGGAAGTCACCCGTCGCCGGCTCTGTTTCGCCGTATGGCTCGTCTCAAACGACCCGCCACTGGACCAGCGTGAATGGCGGGTCGGCCTCCTCGTGGTCTTCGAACACCGCCTCGACTTCCGCGTCCATCACCACGTCCTGCCGCGGATCGCCGAGCAGGTTCCCAACCATCCGGACACGGCCCGCGTCCTCGAGCTCGACCAGCACCACGATGTAGGGCACGCCCGACTGCAACGCGCGGTGGACTGGATACCAGGAGCGTTCCCAACTGAAGATCCGCCCGCGGCCCGAGACCTGCTCGAACGAAAGCTCGTCCGAGTGGCAGCTGTGGCAGATGAATTCGGGCCCCCACTGCCAGTTGCGACAGGCGTTGCAGCGCTGAACCACCAGCTCGTGCCGGCGGGTCGCGTCCCAGTATTCGCGCGCGAGTCCGTCGGGATAGGGCGCGGGTTCCGGAAGGCCCGCGGGCAGGTAATGGGCACGCTCTCTGGAAACGAGCGAATCAGTCATCGGTTGCTCTCCCGGCCAAGGATGAGACTGCTCACCGGCTGGACCATCGGTCCCGACGTTACCATCGAGATGTTCACGTCGCGTGGGAGCTGGCAGGGCGACGTGCCTCGAACCTGGCGGACAGCCTCTGTGATCAGTTCAAGGCCGTGCATGTAGCACTCGGCCAGGTTCCCGCCGCTGGTGTTGAGCGGGAGCTTTCCTCCATCGAAGCGAAAAGTCTCGAGTGCGAAGAAGCCGTTGACCTGCTCGGGCGTGCAGAAACCATTCTCGACCACGCTCATCATCACGCCGCCGGTGAAGTTCTCATAGCTCTGGAGAACGTCCACCTCCTCCGGGCCCACGCCTGCCATGGCATATAGCCGGGGTGCGAGCGTCTTGAAATTGGACGTCGCGTAATCGGGGGCGTTGTGGACGGTTGCCGCCTGGCGGTAGTCGGTTCCCTGCGCGGCTGCGAGGATGTACGCCGGTGCGTGCTTCAGGTCGCGGGCCCGTTCGGCCGTCGTGACGATCACCGCCGCCGCACCGTCGTTCTCCTGGCAGCAGTCGAAAAGATGAAACGGCTCGACGATCCAACGGGAGTTGTCATAGTCCTCGGCGCTCAACGGCTTTCCGTACATAACGGCGCGCGGGTTGCGCTGCGCATGGTAGTAGCTGGCCAGAGCGATCGCCTTCATCGCGTCCTGCTCCACCCGGTGCTCGTGCATGAATCGCCGCACACGCATCGCGAACGTCTGAGCAGGCGACATCAGGCCGTATGGCGCCGTGAAGGCCGCCGCCCCCGCAACCTGGCGCGCCGTGCTCCCCTGTCCGAACCGCCCGAACTGACCCTGGGCAAGGCCGCGATAGGCGACCGCTATCTCGCAGAAGCCCGCGGCGACCGCCGCGGCCGCATTCGAGACGGCCCCCGAGCCGCCGCCTCCGCCCCCTCCCCAGAACATGTTGCTGAACCCGACATGCTTGGTCCCGAGCGCCGCCGCAAGATGGGCAGGGTCGTTCCGATCGTTGCTGAACGAAGCAAACCCGTCGATCTCGCGAACATCGATGCCCGCGTCGTCGGCTGCCAGCCGGATGGCGTCGAGCGTCATCTTGAATTCGGGGTCGGGCGCCGCTCCGCGCTTGTAGTACCGGGTCTCGCCAAGGCCCACGATTGCGGTGCTGCCCCGGAAGGTGCTGTGCGTCATTTCTCCTCCGTGCGCGTTGCTGTCGGCGGCGAAGCATACGCTCCCACAGGCGAGAAGGAGCGGCACATGCCCGGCGCAGGGACGCGAACTCCAGGAGGATGCTATTGGGGTCCATCAAGCAGACGGAGCGAACGAAGGCCCCGTCGTGCCGCTTGGCGCCGACCGCCACGCCCGACATTTCCGCTGGCAACCCGTCGGCGAACTTTCGCCGGTGACAACGGTGGAGAGGAAATTATCGTCAACTCCGGATTCAAAATCAGTGTACGCCACCCGCCGTCTTTTCGAACACCAGGTTGGGTTCGATTCGTTCTTTGGGCCGACTGGTGGTCTGACGTCACCAGGACGACGGGCGCGGGCCCAGCACGGGAGAAACGCTGCACGTGCAGCGCTTGCGGTCGTGTGAGTGCCGGCTACGCGCTCCCGGCGCAGGACGCTTGGCGGCTGGGCAGAGAGGAGGCTAAGCGGTCGCCGGCGATGCTCGCCGCAAACGACACTCCCGATTCCTTCACGATCCGACCTTGCTCTGAGTCCGATTTTGTGTTGCGGCGGTTTCCCTTTCAAGATTTTTACGGTGAGTCGCTCTGAGCCTGGATTCGAATACATAGCAGGACATAAATGTTACATGTGCGACCGGCCGGAGACGGAAGCGCCTCGTACGGGCAAGCCGTCGAGGGACGTAACGTGCCCGAGTACTTGACAGATCCATCTACGATTGGTACACCGCTGGCGCCAATGCGGGACAAGCATTTCCGCGGCGGAACGTCACATAAGAGAAGGCCGTGGCGCGGGTTGGACCGCTCCACGGCCGGTCGCAAGGAGAGCTTCTTCCCCAACCTTGCGCTCGCGAGTTTACCAGCAGGTGAACTCGCGAAAAAGGGGCAATTACGGCACTAGTCCGTGATTGACTCTCCTCGCGACCCGGAAAGGAGCGTTGCCGGGTCTCTACTGAGCCTCTTCCGATCTGTGTTTCCGTTGGCCTCTAGTTGCCCGGGCTGAACGCAACCGCGCGCAGCCGCGGACATCCGTCGCTTCGCGTTCGGGCCGTTTCTCCTGAGCGCGACCCAAATCTGCGTCCTCGTCCGCGGGCCCCAAGCCCGCCCAGTGCGTGGAGAACACGATGAAACTTCGATTCGGAAACCAATGGCTGCTCCCCCTCCTCGCGTTCCTGGCGCTCTTTGTCGGCGCTATCGCTTCGGGTTCGCGTTCGGCACACGCCGCGACGGGCAACCTCGTGGGCAGCGTGACGTTTGCAGCGGACTGCAGCTCAGGCCTGGGCGTTGGCATCACCTTCGATGGGACCAACCTCTGGTTCAGCTGCGTGGGCAGCGCGACCGACCTCTACAAAGCAAGTCCCACCACGGGCGCGATCCTCGGATCGTTCAGCGTGAAAGGAGGGCTCGGCGCCCTCGCGTGGGACAACTCGCGCGGCAAGCTCTGGGCTGGAGCAGGCTGCGGCCCCGGGCAGGGGGGTGGCGAGATCTATCTGATCGACCCCGTCACCGGCGTGGGAACGCTGCAGTTCACCCTCGCGGGCGCGGGAAACTGCCTCGACGATGGCCTTGCCTATGACGGCGGGAACGACTCCATCTACTGGAGCTGGGATGGGTCGACGGTTATCCGCCACGTGTCGTCCGCGGGAATTTCCCTGCCGGACGACGGATTCCCCTGGGGCGGGAACGCCTGCTACAACAGCGGCCTCGCGATCGGAGGGTCGCTGCTCTACCAGGGCTCGGACGGATGCAGCCATGTCTGGGTGGTCGACAAGACCACCAAGGCCGCCGCCTTCGACTTCTCGACGGTGACGCCCGGCGACCCCAACTTCCGGGACGAAGGGCTGACCTGTGACAACGTCACCTTCAAGTCGTCGGGCAAGGAAGTCATGTGGTCCAAGGAGGCTTACTCGCCCAACCGCGCCCACGCGTTCGAGATCCCGAGTGGAAGTTGCGCGTTTGGGGGCGGCGCCAAGGGGCCGGATCTGACCATCACCAAGGACCCGAAGCCCGGGCAGCCGGCGCCCGTCCCGGGTGGGTACTACTCGTTCATCATCCGGGTGAAGAACGCCGGGAACGCCGCAACCCCGCCCCCGCCGAGGGACGTCTTTGTCCGCGACGACCTCTCCTTGATGGGTACGTTCGTCTTCTGGACAGCAAGCGCGGGCGTCTGCACGAACAATGCGCCATTCGTCGATTGCTCTCGGGGGTCGATGGCTCCGGGCGAGGAGTGGTGGATCGAAATCCGCGTTCGGCTGCCGGGCAACGCCTGCCAGGTGACCGACAGGGCTGTGGTCGATCCGTTCAACCGCATCCCTGAGACCAACGAGCTGAACAACAGCGCAACGCTCACCGTCGCCATCCCGCGTCCGGGCTGCTAGGACGGGGCCCACCGGATTCCCCGGGATGTCCGCGGCCGAGCGTCACGGGGATCCCGGAGACAGCAGACGACAGGTCCGAAAGGAGGAGATGCCAACCATGCGCAGAATGAGAACTGGCGTCCGGCACGTGCGACTGGCCGTCGCCGGGGTAATGACCGTCACGATCATGAGTCTCGCGGCCCTCGTCGGCGGGGCAGGAGACGCAATCGCCGCTCACGTTGCCTACGTCCACCAGACCGCAGCGGGAATCAACGCCATGACAGTGCCGGGCACGATCCCGCCGGCGTCGTACGCGCTCGGCACATACGTGAGCGGCGGTGTGGCGACCGGCACCTCGCCGGCGAACGCTTATGCCTGGACCGGCGACGCCACATTCGATCCGACAGCTGCCAATTCACTCGACCACCACTGGATGCAGGTGTCGACCGCCCCGCTGATTATGGACATGGGCGTGCCTACCACGAGTGCGATCGTTTTCCCGAGCATCGATCATGGACCGGTGCCTTACGAGGCGCTCGAGTCGACCGTTTGGGGATCGAACAATCCGGCGGCGCCGTTCCCGGCAGGCTGGACGCTGGCGACGATGACCAGTGTCTACCGCGACGGGTGGGTGGCCGCAGGCGCCCCGCAGGAGTCGGACGACTGGGTATCGGTCTGGTCGTTCCCATCGGGCAGCTTCCGGTACATCGCGGTCTATGCGAACAAGAGCATCGACTTCACCCCCGACGATCCGAGTACCAACGATTGCGCCGGCGATGGCGTTTGGTGCTCGGCCGAGAACGAGATCGACGCCGTGGGGCGTCCGCTCGGCCCCGATCTGACGATCACCAAGGATCCGAAGCCCGGGCAGCCTGCGCCCGTCCCCGGTGGCTACTACTCGTTCATCATCCGGGTGCGGAACGCCGGCAACACGGCGACGCCGCCCCCGCCGAGGGACGTCTTCGTCCGCGACGACCTCTCCTTGATGGGTACGTTCGTCTTCTGGACAGCAAGCGCGGGCGTCTGCACGAACAACACGCCATTTGTCGATTGCTCTCGGAGATCGATGGCCCCGGGTGAGGAATGGTGGATCGAAATCCGCGTTCGGCTGCCGGGCAAGGCCTGCCAGGCGAGCGACAGGGCCGTGGTCGATCCATTCAACCGCATCGCCGAGACCAACGAAGGCAACAACACTGCCTCGCTGACGATCGTACCGGGCGTCGACCGCTGCATCGATACCGACGGCACCGCGACTCCCGGTGACGGCTTCGCCAACCCGCTGACTGCCGGATCCATCCAGGTATTCCGCGGAGCGCCGTTGCATGCCTGGCCAACCGGCGGTGGTTTTGAGGGTCTGGACATGTTCGACAACGATGGCAACGCCGCCTGGACATTCGGTCCTGCTGGCGATGACCTGCATGTCGAGGGCCCTGCGCATCCCGGCGCCATCCGGAATGCCTTCCACGACCCCACCGACCCGGTGGTACTCGACTACAACGGCAGCCTATGGGCCGGACAGCCAGTGAACTGCGACTTCGAATTCGGCGCATTCTGCCCGCCGACCTTGCCGGGGCTCGTCAAGTTCTTCGACTCGAACGGGAATGGGCTCTGGGACAACGGCGAGGACATTGTCCTCGACGTCAACGGAAACGGGATCTTCGACTGAGCCGTGGACAGGATGCTGTCCATGGCTCAGCCAACATTGACCACGGCTGCGACGGGGGGCACTCCGCGTAGCGCCACGGTCCCGGCTGCCGGTGCCCGCCGGGGCACCGGGACCGGGCAGGCAGAGGTGATGCATGACGTGGCAACCCGGCGTGTGTCCTCCGACGTACCCAGCGGATCCGTGGCGGGTGAGACATCAAGAAAGGGGGTGGTTGGTTGACCGGAACACGTACCCAGTAGCGGTCCTGACAGGCATTGGAGGCCTGCCAGGACCTGGAACGCAACACCGTCCACAGTGCCGCAAGGAAATTCTACCTCCTTCGGCGGGCACCTGGTTCGACGGCGGGGCTTTTCTCTCCGCCCTGAACCGTTACGGGAGGATATTTAGGTGAATCACGTAATTCCTACGCGTCTCGCGATGGTCGTGGTCATGATGATGGCGCTCTTCAGCGCTTTCGCCATCGCCGACACCGCAACTGCGCAGACCGGCCCGAACGTCCCGACCGGCGCCACGGTTTCCGGCGGGGCCGTCGCGCCGCGCATCGAGTGCAAGTGGGAGCTGCCCGACATGGTCAGCAGCGCCACCGACCCGAGCATCCAGTACAACAACGACGACGCGCCATCGACCTATCCCAGCCCCGATCCGGCGTGCGATCTTCCGGCAGGTGGTGGAACAGCCACCCAGGCTGACGGCGTTACCAGCATGATCCAGGTCAGGCCGAACGCCTATGACAGCCCGGAAGAGCGGCGGATCGAGAACTGGGCAGCGGTTGACCATCCAAACGGCATCAGCAACATCAGCGATGTCTACTGGAAAATCTTCCACCCGGATGGAAGCTTCAAGCTCCAGATCCACGGCGTGAAGGTACCCGTCGGTGAGTGCGAAACCCTCGGCTCGACCGGCACGGTGACGACGATGTGGGGTTCAGCGGTCGCAACGCACCAGGTTTCCGCGAGCGCCGTCAATGATATCAACCGCGGAATTGTCACGAAGTGCAAGCAGCAAGAGAAGGCCATCTACCATATGGATTGGCCGCTCTCGAAGCACCAGATGTGCGGTGCGTACAAGGTGGAACTCCACGCTGTGAGCAATGGCGCTGAGTCCGTCCTCACGAACTACATCGACGTGCTCTGCACCTTCTACGGGAACATCGACTTCAGCACGGCCAATTTCGGGACCATCACTCCGGGTCTAACGAAGGTCCTGAGCGGCGACTTCCTCTTCCAGCCACCCACGTCGACCGCTCCCACCGTCTCCAACGGCGGCAACAGTGGCCTGGGTGTCTCGGTCAACTTCTCGACGATGGTTCAGCAGAACACGCCGGGAGGGAAGATCATCGACCAGTTCGACGCCTGCTTCGGCCGGCTGAGAAACCGAGTCGGCGAGGATGGGAACTACACGCTGTACTGCGTCGATCCAATCTTTGTCCCGGGATCGGCCGTCCCGCTCTACTCGACTCTGGCGCCGAATGACATCAATAACCAGCGCCTCTGCTCCGATGAAGTTGGGAAGCTGGACCTCTCCGTTCACCCGCCAAGCACGCTGCCTGCGGGCACGTACGCCGGCACCGTCGACATCATCTTCTCGCCGCTGGACGGGTGCCCGACCTTGAACGGTCGCACACCTCCAGGCGCGTAATAGACCGCCAGCCGGCCGCCGAACAGGCGGTCGGGACCAGTGCTGGCGAGAGGCGAGCCTCTCGCCAGCACCACTCCCGAAACCAAATCGAGGGGGCTGAGATGCAACGAGGAACTGGAGCAAAGCGCCTTCTAGCCGCTGGACTGCTTGCGGCCGTCATGATGGCGGCAGCCATTCCTGGCGCTCATCGAGCGCGTGCGGACGGCTTCGGGATGTATCCCACCACCATCGTGTTCCGGGACGCCCTTCGTGGCGGGGACTACTTCCAGGATGTCGGGATCCTCAGCGACTTCGGTATCGCTCGCACCTATCGCTTCGAGGCAGAAGGAACCACCGCCAAGTGGGTGTCGTTCGCGGACCCAAGCGCCCGGACCTCGGTGGAGAGAATCACCGCCCCGCCTCACTCACAGGCGAACGTCCTCGTTCACCTGACGTTGCCTCAAGACGTGGCGAATGGCAAGTACAGCGGCGTCATTCGTGCCGTTACGACTGATGCTGGCGGCGTCACGGGCGGTAATTCTGGCTCCGCGGTTAATATTGGTGGCGAAATTCCAATCGAAGTTACGGTGACAGGAACTCAGAATCTATCCGGTAAGCTCACGGATATCGTAACAAAAGACGCCGAGATTGGTACCCCGTTGAAGATCACGGCCAGTGTGACCAATAGCGGCAACGTGAACATTCGCCCGGATATCAATGTGAAAATCGTCGATACCACCGCAGTTGTCGTAGGCGAGGCCGGCTCCTCGGATCATACCATACCTCCGAACGAGACAAAACAACTGATGGTGGAGTGGGATACAGCCCGCCAGAAGCCCGGGGACTATAAGGCGATACTGGTTGCCAGGGCCGACAAGCTGGACCTTGGTACTAGGGAAATCACGTTCCGGCTCGTCCCATTTGGGGCCCTGAACCGTAGTGGACAGCTGGAGAAGATCGAGCTAGCGGCAATGCCACGCCCCGGGGAATTGGCGAAGTTCCGGGCGACCTTCCAGAACACCGGCCAGATCGATTCGAAGTCGGTGTTCGTAGGCGAGCTATACCGGGATAATCACCTGTTGCAGCAACTGTCAAGCCAGGAACGATTCGTGCTGGTTGCGGAAACGGTACAGATCGACGCCTTCGCGACAATCCCCGGCGATGGCACCTACGCACTTCGCGGGAAGGTCAACTACGAAGGGAAAGAGACAGAGGTCAAAGAGCTCACCTTCAGTGTCGGAAGCGAAGACGGTCTGAGCGCCTCGCTGATGCTTGGCCTTGGTGGAGGGACCGCCGCCGTCGTCGTAGGTCTCGGCCTGCTCGTCGTCCGGCGGCGCCGCGGTGCGGGCTCCCGAGAACCCGCTGCCTGAGCTCGCTGGACCACGATTCAGGAGGCGCACATGCTCACGAAGAAGTCCCGGCTTATCCAGATGGCGGTCACGCTGGGTGTTGCGCTGGCGGGCCTGTCCTCGTTCGTCGTGAGCTCGGCGGGAGACGAGGGTGGCGCTGGAGCAACAGGCGCCGCCTCTCCGAGCCCGTGCGCGGCGGTGGCCGACGCGAGCACGACTCCCACGCAGAATGCAGCACCGAGTCCGACGGGAACGCCGGCTTTGTCGGCCACGGCGGCAGCCCGCGGCTCGGAGTCCGCGCCGACAGTAACGCGCGAACCGACCCTCAGCCCGACGCCGACAGCCAGCTCCGTCGCGATCCCGAGTTCCACACCAACGCCGAGTGCAACACCAACGCCGAGTGCAACGCCAACGCCGAGTCCGACGCCAACGCTTCCGGCTGCGCCGACGCCGACCCTGACGGCCGCGCCGCGTCCTGCTGCCTCGGCGGCCGCAGCGGCGGTGACCCTTGCACCTGTCGTCAGCCCAACGCCAACCGCCAGCCCCACTTCGAGCCCGACGCCGACCGCTAGCCCCATGCCGAGCCCCGGTTCCACGCCGAGCGCGACTCCGAGCCCGACGCCGAGTCCAACGCCGACGCCAACCCTCTCAGCCCCGGAACAACCTTCCCCCAGCCCGGCCTCGACAGCCAGCCCCGCGGCGAGCCCTGGGTTCACACCGACGGAGAGTGCAACACCAACGCCAACGCCAACGCCAACGCCAGGAGCTGTTGGTGAGTCCGCACCGGCAGCGACTCTCGGGCCCACCGGCTGCCCGACGCCCACAGCCAGCTCCGTGCCAACCCCCAGTTCCACACCAACGGGAAGTGCAACACCGAGTCCGACGCCAGCCTCGTCCTCCACGCCGACGGCGAAGGCGAGCCCGGCCACCATGCGTCTCGCGTGCGTCTGGGCGTTGACGGGCACGCAGCCCGACGCTTCGGACGACGACCCGGCGGTGTCTCCGCCCGCGGATGAGAGCTGCAGAGTGGCGGCGCCCACGAACCTGCCGGCTCAGCCGGACGGGGCTCGCCACCGGCTCCAGGTGCGAGCACTCGCCGGGGACAACCCGGCGAAACGGATCGTGCAGCTCTGGGGAATGGTCGACAGCGGCGACAGCGCGGACACCACCTCCCCGAGGACGTCGTCGATCACCTGGGCGGTCTTTAGCCCCGGAGGCAAGCGCCTTGCCGACGTGAGCGGCACGGCCGTAGCGACCGACCGCTGCGCCAGCCTTGGGCCGGCCACGGTGCAAGGAACGGCGTTGAACGCTGCGGTGACGACCGGCCAGATCGACCTCGCCGAAGCGCAGCAACTTCCCGACGGCTGCCGGCTCGGGACTCTAGCGCTTTACGCCGGTTCTTTCGGACTCTCCTACCTCGATGGATGCGGCGAGTTCCGGGTGGAGGGAACGGCTCGAACACCCAAGGGCGATGAGCGAACACTCTCGGTGACGATCGACGTGCTGTGCTTCGTCTCGCTCGAAATCGACTTCGGGTCCATCGAATGGGGATCCGTCGCCCCGGGGCAGCTGGTGAAGGTGGATGGCGACTCGACATGGCTGCCTCCCTCGGGGGCGCCGACCGTGCGAAACGTTGGCAGTAGTCCTTCCGCGGTGGGGGTCGTGCTGAGTCCCTTGAGCATGACCGGGCCGGCGGATGGACCCGGGCGGCGCTCTGTGACCGAGTTCGGTGCCTGCGCCGGGCTGCGGCCGGAGGCAATGCACTGCGCCAGCCCGATCACGGCCTCCGTGCCAACCGAACTGCTCAATGAGTCGAACGAGGGGCTCTGTCCCGGAGCTTCCGCCCGGCTCGACGTTCTTTTCCGGGCCCCATCCGACCTGCAGCCCGGCCGGTATGCCGGCAGCCTCAAGGTCGTGAGCCGGCCGATCAAGATCGCGGGGTGTGGGTCGTGAAGCAGCTACAGCGGCCGGATAGCGGCCGGCCATCTCGTTCCGCGTGGGCGAAGCGATTGCCGGGAGCGCTGGCGCTCGCGGTGCTCATCGGGTTCGTCGTAATCGGATCGCCTGGCCCAGCCGTTGCCAACGGGGACGCCGACCTCACGATCACCAAGGAGCCAAAGCCGGGACAACCGGCGCCGGTCCCGGGCGGCTTGTACTCATTCATCATCAAGGTTCGAAACAGCGGCACACAATCCACCCCGCCGCCGCCCACCCAGGTGATGCTCCGCGACGACATCTCCCACATTGGGACGTTCGTCTTCTTGGGGGTCTTGCAGGGGAGTGGTGTTTGCGAGAACCAGGGGACATTTGTTGACTGTACTCGTGGAGCTATGGCACCCGCTGAGGAGTGGTGGGTCGAGATTCGCGTCACTCTTCCCCCAAATATCTGTGGCGCTGTCAATCGGGCAACCGTCGACTATGCGAACGTCATCCCCGAGAGCAACGAGGGCAACAACACCGCAACGTTGACGGTCTTCCCCGCCGACACCAGCCTCTGCGACCCGCCGAGCCTCTCCAAGACGGCCGGCGGCTATTCGGTCGCGGGCCACACCGCGACCTGGACGATCAGCGTCGCCAACACCGGCGGGAACGCCATCAGCCGCGACGTGACGATCACCGACTCGGGTGTGAGCCTGGCCGGAGGCACGCCGGGTGGCTGCACCGGGGAGCTGGCGACGGGTATGACCTGCAGCGTGGCGGCGGGCGCGACGCTCTCCTTCGAGGTCTCGATGAGCGTCGGCCAGCAGTGCACCCCCGGGACGGCGAGCAACAGCGCGACGGCCGTGCTTGCCGGGACCTCGACGCCGCTCGG
>JAKALX010000495.1 GCA_021823905.1 Chloroflexota bacterium
TGAGGGGATGGCTCAGGGAGCACACCTCACCGCAACCGCCGCAGTTAAGAACATCGGACGCAAGACTCTTGCACGCACCGGAGCAGAAAGAAAGACCGGTATCGCAAACAACACCGCACTGCCCCGATATACACACCGGGATCCCGCCAGGAACACCAGAGCAAGCATGCCTGCAGCCACCACAATTTTGAATCGAGGAGGAATATTCAATCGTTGGGACGCAAACCGAACCGCACTGAGAAGATCCGGCCGCACACGAGAGCGTCGCGACCTGCCATTGAATATATAAATGGTGCGATTCCCCACTCGATCTTGCTGTCGCCTCAACATCCAGGTTGTACGCCCCAGCAGGGATCGAGCCTGGACTCATCTCCAGGTACACAGTCGTGTTGCCGGCCGGTCCAAAGCCGTCAGGACGGATACTCCAAGTAGCCCCAGCAGGGCACTCGGTAATGGTCGGAGAGGTCGCAAGGGTGCAGTTAGCCAGTCGAATGTCCATGGGACCGCCAGAATAGAAACTGTTTTCGATCACCCCGAATGCGAAATCCACCGGGTCACCTCCAACGACCGCGCTGGCTCCCGAGTAAAACACCAGACTAAACGTGTCGGGCGGCGGCGGCACACCTGGCGAAAGGACCTCGTACCCGACCTCCACCTCGAAAGACGCCTCGCCTGGCCCAGCAATAACTGAAAACACGGGATCTAACTCCCAAATGCCGCCGGCGGGATCCCCGTTCCAATAATTCGCGATCGCTCCATTCAAAGGCAGTGGTTTTGGGCTGCTGTCATGCTGCAAATCGATTGCAGAATAAATGTAGCCATATCCGGTAACGGATCGCAACAAGACTTCCGTGACGGTGGCGCCCGTTGGAAAGAAGACCCGCGGGAGTGTTTCGGACGTAAAGACTCCGTTGGCATTCCACGAAAGGGACCACGTCATGGTTACGGTCCCTGGAGTGACAAGACATTCCGGGCACGCCTGCGATCCGCCATCCGCGTAGTCGGCGTATCCCGGAAGAGATATGGACCCTTGCGCTGCCACTTGAAACGTCATCGACATCCCAAGAATTACGATTAACTTCTTCATTCGTTCCCCCCCGGAGGCCGAACACTACTCATGATCTCAGCGATGAAATGATGCCATCGCGAACCGTAAGTCAACAATCCACTCCAAGGGGCGCCCCTTGGGGGTTAGGCCAGACAGCGCTGATCACTTGAGCTGACCGCGGGAGTACCCACAGTGCGCGGACCAGCCTGCGGCATCCTCGGCGTCGATGAGGTCCATGGCGCTGCGGATCGCGTCGTCGAGGGCCAGCGATCTCGATGGGGACCAGGTCGAGAGAGTATGGCGGGAGGGAGGGGACGCGGGCGCGGGCGCGGGCGCCTGCGGCGCGAATGAGGCATCGCACCTCGGAGGTCTTGTGGGCGCCCACGTTGTCGAGCACGACGATGTTGCCGAGCTTCAGCTTGCGCAGCAGCACGCGCTTGAGGAAGGCCTCGAAGACTTCGCCGTCAGTGGCGCCCTCCACGATCATTGTGGCGCGCACGCCGGTCGCGTCGAGCGCGCCGGTCATCGTGGTCACCGTGACCGCGTTCCGCGGCTCGGCTCCGTGTTCACCTTCGCCGCAAGGGCGCGGGCGTACTCGCTCTGACCCTTCCCCGGGAACTGGGCCTATCCGAGGCTGACGATTGCCCCTTCGAGTCCTGGCTCTTCGCGATCTCGATGAACCTGCGCCAAATCGCCTGGATCCGCGGCTCGGCCTGTTCTACAGGGACGAGAGTATTCTATTCGCGTGAGGGCGAATTTGAGCAAGGCGCGGCTCATCGGCGACCGACTCACGGAACGCCCGGTGCGGCGATGGAACTCCCACTCGACCTCCCGGTCGGTGAGGTCCGACTTCTCCTCGACGATGGCGCAAACGACGAGGTACTGCTCCGGCACGACGCGGGGCGGATTGCCTCCACCGAACTTTTTCGGCTCGAGGCTGCCCTTCTCGCGGCGGAGCCGCTTCCACCGACGGACCTACGAGATGAGGAGATCGCTCAGGCCTGAGCCATCGGCCGGTCTCGATGGAGGCCCGGGTCCGCCTGGCAGGGATAGCCTTCGTCCTCTCCGAGTATGACATCCAGGGCCCAGTGGCAGCCGTTCTCGATGGCCCGGTGCATCCGGACCAGGGCCAGTTCCTGGTCGCGGGTCAGGGCGCCGGCGAGGATCGAGGTGGCGAAGCAGCGCTGGTCCACGACCAGCGGACCATCGCGTCAGAAGACGAAGAGCAGCCCGAACGACCAGATCGGCGCCGACGGCGAGAGGTTCCAGCTCTTGGCCGACCCGAAGTCGCGGATCGTCGGCCGGGTGAGGTCGGCCACCACCATGACGTGGTTGATGCCCACGTCCTGGTCCATGTCTCGCGCCGACCCCGGGTCGAAGAAGTCGAGCACCAGCGCCAGCCCGCCGCCGTAGGAGTACCCGCTGGTCGCGCCGGTCTGCGAGGTGACGCCGCCCGAGCCGGTGACCGTCCAGTTGTACATGTCGAGCGAGGCGCGGCCGTAGGGGACGATCGGGATGTTCCAGCGCTCGAAGAGCACGTCGAGCCGGTAGGTGACCACCGCCGAGATCGGGATGATCCGCAGGGTGGTCGGCTCCGGCGACACCCCGCCGCCGGTCACGTAGAGCCCGTGCCCGCTCGCGTTCCAGTACCCGAGCTGCGCGCCGAGCTCGAGCGTGCCGAAGCCGCGCCAGACGGCGCCGGAGACCCCCCCCCGGAACATGAGCGGCGCGCCGGTGCCGAAGATCGACTGGTAGGGGCCGACCCCGGAGAAGGCCGAGTCGATGTTCGGCCGGTAGCCGCCGACCCGCAGCTCGAAGGAGCCGAAGATCGGCGAGGCCGCCTGGGCGCGGGCCGCGGCCGGCGCGAGCAGGAGCGCGAGCGCCG